>JAABUD010000122.1 GCA_011389555.1 Desulfotignum sp.
TTTTCGAGTGGGGATTTTCCCTGCTGGAAATTTTGAATACTGTCGGTATCCTTATATAAAATGGCCATTGACAATTTTTGGTATGGATAATTATTGAGCAAGGGAAACAGGTAACGACCTGCTCACCTGCCGGTGTGCAGCGACAGCGGAACACCGGTCAGAGTGAAGCAGGAAGGTTATACTTTTGGGTAGAATCAAGCCCCACCTTTTCGATGATTTTTGAGATGACTTCTATTTTTCGGGTCCCAGATGATCAGCTTTAGGCCAGAGCAGGTAGCCTGATGGCATCTCCGGCCTTACCTATTTCTTCACAATCGCCACACGTCGATTCTGAACTCGGCCTTCTTGAGTGTCATTGGTTGCAATTGGTGCTAATGGGCCTACACCCTTGGGGGTAAGCCTATTCGCATCGACGTTATAATTCTCGACCAGTGCTTCTACTACTGATTCAGCCCGGCTGTCTGAAAGGGCCATGTTGTAATCAAGTTCTCCCCGGCTATCTGTGTGCCCTACTACATAATAACGTACACCGGACTCCTGATTGATAAATTGTGCAATTTCCTCCAAGGCCGCTTCGGACTCAGCTTTTAACGTTGCCTCCCCGGTATCAAAGTAAATTTCCTGAATAGAGACGGAGCCGCTACGGTCGATCTCGCTGGCCATGGCCTCGGCGTCGATTGTGATCTTGTCCTCTTCCATCGACTTTTCTTCAACAATATCCACCTGGATTCCCGGCCCGTCAGCAGCTCCGGTTTGTGAAACAGTCAGGGCCACATACACATTCCCATCCTCTACGCGACTAAGTTCGGCGGACAGATACCGGAAATCATCCTCGCTCACCAAAAGGTTTTTTTCCAGCACATCCGAGGGCAGTGGCTCGTTCACTTTCCCATAATCGTACAAAACCGAAGTCCACCTCCAGGAAAGCTCTTTATTCGTCCCTGAAAACAATATCTCAAATCCTGCCTCTTTAAGGGCAGACTCATAGTTATGGTAGACCTCGTACGTGGAACGGTCTTCCGGGGCTCTATATTGGATTCTTGTTACCTGCCCCGCGATTCTCCGGCTCTCTGACAAATTTCTTTCATCATCAAGCCCTCCAAGCGGAAGGACATATTCATCAAAGTCCACCTGTTCATGATAAACAATAGTTGAACCAGGGAATCTGGAAATTAGAGGATGGTCCTCGCTGCCCGCGACATCTGCTCCATAAGCTGCACTTGAGAATGCCGCGGCCCACAAAAGCATTAACATGCAATAGATCATAAAAACAGTATTTCGTTTCTCAATCATCTTAGATACCTCCTTTAAGACTAACGCCGCATTCAGCAGCTTGTCTAAGAATAACAAGTTATTGTGTGGATCAGAATATCCTTCACGTAACAATTATCTTAATGTATATTATGCCAAAATGTTTATCTTCTTAATATCTGGTTTTTTTTCAATTCTGAAAATGGCAAAAAAAAACAGAGCTGCATTTTTTCCAATTGTCAAAGCTCAAGTATCTTGCAACACTCCTTGATTCCATAAAACGTCAACCATATTCCCGATATCATATAGTCTGCCAAAACTCAACAACGTTACAACATGTTATTAATTCTTTTCAAATTCAACCATATCTGTACACACCATCAAGAGTAGACTGCCTTTCTGTTATGGGGTTGCCCTGAAACCTGTTATACGATAAAAGGTGAAAAGGATTAATTATCAAAACAGATTTTTGGCAGACGAGGAGACCCGGAAAATGAACGAACGATTCTTTAACACCGCCGCCCCCCCCATACCCAAAGACCACTACATCACTCCCCCTGATGGAAAGTTGAACTGATGGAATATATCCCAATTTCAGAAATTCTTGCAGAATTACGCATCTTTGACGGAAAATATAAAAAAGAACATGTCGATGCTGCAATTGCCCAAAAAGACAAAATTATTCCACACCTGATTCAAATTCTTGAAAATGTTTTATCGAACCCGGGAGAATATACTCGGGATGAGAATCGTCATGACCACATTTATGCGTTCATGCTGCTCGGCTTTTTTAAAGAAACAGCGGCACATAATTTAATTGCAGATATTTTCAGTTTGAAAGAGGGTATTCCGGAAACTCTGTATGGGGATCTTATCAGAGAAGACCTTGAAATTGTTTTGCTTAACACATGTGGCGGATCTCTGGATCGGATCAAATCGATGATCCTTGATAAAGAACTTGATGTTTATTGCAGGATTTCTGCCTGTCGTGCCTTTGCTTATGCGGTGGTTTTGGCGTATGTGTCCAGACAAGAGGTGGTTGAATTTTTTGGCCCGCTGTTTACCGTTACAGAGGCAGACAAAACGTCTGGCTTTTGGGATTTCCTGGCTGCAACGCTCGCTGATTTATATCCGGTAGAAATAATGGATGTGATCACTAACGCCTATGAATCCGGGTTGATTTCATCTGGATTCGTTGCATATAAGGATTTTGAGCAATCACTGGAAATGGGCGAAGAAAAATGCCTCGATCATCTACGCAGAAATTATGAAAGTCAACGTCTTGATGATTTTCACAAGTCCATATCCTGGTGGGCATGTTTTCGGAAGAATTCAACAAAATCTTCACCAGCTGCCATTCAATCGTCAGATCCCTTTCAAATGAAAAAACAGAAAAAAAGTCAAAAACAAAAAAAGGCTGCCAGACAGAAACGCAGGCAAACAAAAAAATCCAGAAAGAAGAACCGCAGATAAACAAAGTGTCATCATGGCAACGGATCAAAGCCCATAGCCTTGATATCGCTTCAATGGGTTGAAATTCCAACAGAGAAAGGGGGTGAGCATCCTGCCACACCCCCCTTCCTTGAAATTCTTTGGTACCTGGGACGAGAATTGAACTCGTACAGTGCTTTGCACCGAGGGATTTTAAGTCCCTTGCGTCTACCAGTTCCGCCACCCAGGCATGATGGGAGCTTTTTTATCGTATCCAGCCGGTTTTTGCAAGGCTAAAATCCGGGTTGGGCCAGGGACCTGTCATGAGCCGGGATGGTGCTGCCGATAAAATTCCAGGGTGTACAGGATCACCCCGATCCAGATGCAGGCAAAGGTCCCCAGGCTGTGGACGGAAAACGGTTCTTTGTAGACAAACACGCCCAACACAAAGGCGATGGTCGGGGCCAGGTACTGGAGAATGCCGATGGTGGACAGCTTGAGCCGCCCGGCGGCTGCGGCGAACCACAGCAGGGGCAAAGATGTCACCACCCCGGCACCGACCATCCACAGGGTCAGTCCGACATCTTTGAAAAAACAGGATTTCCCTGCGGCCATCAAAAACAGGATATAGCCAAGCGCCGGAATCATCAGGATCAGGGTCTCCACGAACAGGCCGGGCAGCGGCCCCACCTGGATGCGCTTGCGGCTGTATCCGTAAAAGGCGAAGGTAACTGCCAGGGACAGGCCGAACAGGGGCAGTTTTCCATAGGCCAGCAGCGAATAGACCACCCCGGTGAGGGCAAAGCCCAAAGAGATACACTGGAGCCGGGTAAAGGTTTCATTGAGCAGCACAAACCCCAGCAGCACGTTGATCATGGGGTTGATATAGTATCCCAGGCTGGTTTCCACCACCCGGCCGGAGTTGACGGCCCAGATATAGACAAACCAGTTGGCGGCGATCAGCAGGCTGCTGATGACCAGTCCCTTCCATTGGGAAGGAGACCGGAAAACCTGGCCCACCTCTTTTCCCCTTTTCTGGACACACAGGATTACAAATAGAAACACACAGGACCAGACAATCCGGTGGCACAGGATTTCAAAAGGCGGGGCCGCCTGCATCTGTTTCCAGTAAGCCGGCAGAAACCCCCAGGAGGCAAAGGCGGCCAAAGCGAACAATACACCGGACAACGACGGATTCATTTCAACTCTTTCTTTGATGGTTGACCGGCCCAGTGTAGCACGCTGCCTGGGATTGGCAACCCCAAAATAATCAAGGGTTTGTGCATTGGCATTGTCAAACCATGGATTTTCTGCTACACATCCACTTCATGAAATGGATGGACCCACACAGGCTGGTGCTGGCATCCCGGTCCCCCCGGCGCAGAGACCTGCTGACACAAATGGGGCTGGACCTGGAAATTCTGCCGGCAGACGTGGATGAGACCCCGGCACCCCGTCAGTCTCCGGCAGCTGTGGTCAAAATCCTGGCTGAAAACAAAGCCCGCCATGTGATGCAGCAGCGCAAACAGGCCTGGGTGCTCGGGGCCGATACCATTGTTGTCAAGGACGGCACCATTCTGGGAAAGCCGACAAGCCGGACCGAAGCCATTGCCATGCTTGAATGTCTCAGCAATGCCTCCCATTCCGTGTTCACCGGATATGCCGTGGGCCGCCATACCCCCAGCCACATGATGATCCGCGCCATTGAAACCCGGGTGGTGTTCAAAACTTTGACAAATCCGGAAATTCTCTGGTACACTGACACCCGTGAACCCTACGACAAGGCCGGCGGATACGCGGTCCAGGGACTGGGGGCGTTCATGGTCAAAGAGATCCGGGGCTCCTGGGCCAATGTGGTGGGCCTGCCCGTGTGCGAGGTGATACAGACCCTGGCCTCTGTGGGGGCGATACAATTTCAAGGACATGCGCCATGACAACCATAAAAGACAACCTGAAAGAGATCCAGGAAAACATAACAACCGCTGCTGCAAGGTGCGGCAGAAACCCGGCTGACATCACCCTGGTGGGGGTGAGTAAAAAGCATTCGGTTGAAAAACTTCAGCAGGCCATCCATGCCGGGCTGTCCGATCTGGGGGAAAACTATATCCAGGAAGCAATGGACAAGATCGATGCCATCGGCAGCCCCGCCGCCTGCTGGCATTTTATCGGCCATCTCCAGTCCAACAAAGCCCGGTTCGCGGTCCGGTATTTCGACCTGATTCATACCGTGGACAAGATCAAGCTGGCCAGAGAAATCGACAAACAAGCCAAAAAAATCGATAAGCGCCAGAAAATCCTGATCCAGGTGAACATTGCGGAAGAAGAGACCAAATCCGGGGCCGATGCCCATGATGCGGTGGAACTGACACAGGCGGTCACTCAATTTGAAAACCTGGAATTACAGGGGCTGATGTGCATGCCCCCCTATTTTGACGATCCTGAAGAAGCCCGGCCTTATTTCAGGCACCTGGTCCGGATCCGAGAACAGATCCTGGCCGCCGGGGTGACATCCGACGCCATGCGCCACCTGTCCATGGGCATGAGCCACGATTTTGCCGTGGCCATTCAGGAAGGGGCCACCCTGGTTCGGGTGGGCACCGCGATTTTCGGAGCCCGGTCATGAAACTGCTGCTGCACACCTGCTGCGGACCCTGCACCATCCATCCATTGCAGGTTCTCCGGGATATGGACATTCAGGTGATGGGGTTTTTCTTCCGCCACAATATCCATCCATATACGGAATGCCTCAGAAGAGAGGAGACCCTTGCCCGATACGCGGCGGATCAGAGCCTGAAAATGATCTGGCAGCCGGACTATCAACTGGAAACGTTTTTGCAGTCCGTGGTTTTCCGGGAAAAGGACCGGTGCCGGTACTGCTATCATGCCCGGCTGCATGCCGCAGCCAGAATCGCCGGAAAAGGAAAATTCGACGCGTTTTCCTCCACTCTGCTCTACAGTAAATTCCAGAATCATTCCCTGATACGAGAGATCGGTGCGGCCGTGGCCAAAGAAACCGGGGTGAATTTTTTCTATCACGATTTCAGACAGGGCTGGAAACAGGGCATCGAGGAATCAAAATCCCGGGGCATGTATCGGCAGTCCTACTGCGGCTGCATCTACAGTGAAAAAGACCGGTATTTCAAGCCGGCAAAGCATACGGCGCAATAACCAGGGCTTTTCTGCCCGGGTTTTTTTGCCGGACCCTGTCGTTATCTGGGCCCCGGCCGGTTGATCAAAGACACCAGGCGCCGGTCCGTCTGGTGAAGCCGGGCCGCCAGCACGGTGAACAGATGTTTGGCCACCTCCGGGTATTTTTCGATGACCTCTTCAAGCTTGTCCCCGGGAAACCGCTTGATTTTGGAGCGGCCTTTGGAGATGATGGACGCGGACCGGGCATCTCTGGTAATGGCGGCCATTTCACCAAAATACTCACCCGGCTGAGTGATTTCGGCAATTTTTTTGCCCCCTTTGACCACATACACGGCCCCCTGGATCAGTTTGAAAAAATCGATGTCCGTGTTGTTCTCCCGAATGATCACATCCTTGTCTTCATAGATTTCCATATCCGGATTCACCAGATAGGCCGGGAGCGATTCCTTGGTGATCACGGTTTTTTTCACCACTTCATCAAAAGAGGTTTCCCCGGTTTTGATCTTGTGAAGCCCGGCATCCCTCAATGTGACCATGCCTTCCTGGACCCCTACTTTGCGCAGCTGATCTTCGGACACTTCCGCACTGATGGCTTTGGCCACCTCATCCGTGACCTCCATGAGTTCATACAACCCGACCCGGCCCTTGTATCCGGTGCCGTTGCAATGGGGACAGCCGTTGGGACCCAGGATTGAAAGCTCCGGGAGCTCTTCTTTTGAAAACCCCTCCGTCTCCAGCATATCCGGATCATATCCTCTGACCTCTTTTTTGCACTCCGGGCAGAGCCGCCGGGCCAGGCGCTGGGACAGCACCATGGTCACGGAAGCCGCCAGCATATATGCAGGAATGCCGATGTCCACCAGGCGGCCGATGGTGGAGGGACAGTCGTTGGTATGCAGGGTGGCGAACACCAGATGGCCGGTCATGGCCGCCTTGATGGCGATCTCTGCCGTTTCCATGTCCCGGATCTCCCCCACCATGATAATATCCGGATCCTGCCTCAGAAACGCTTTCAACGCCGCGGCAAAGGTCATACCCACCTCTTCTCTCACCGGCACCTGGTTGATGCCCTTGAAGTTGAACTCCACCGGGTCTTCGGCCGTGAGAATCTTGATATCATCCTTGTTGAGCCGGTTGAGAATGGAATACAGGGTGGTGGTTTTTCCGGAACCCGTCGGGCCGGTGACCAGCAGCAGGCCATAGGGACGGGAGATGCACCGCTTGAGCATATCAAAGGTGGTGGACTCGAATCCCAGCCGGGTCAGGTCGATACTCAACGCACTCTGGTCCAGAATACGCATGACAATGCTTTCTCCGAACAGGGTGGGCAACGATGAGACACGGAAATCCACTGATTTTTTTTTGCCCAGGCGCAGCTTGATCCGGCCGTCCTGGGGGACCCGTCTTTCAGCAATGTCCAGGGATGCCAGGATCTTGATCCGGGACACCACCGCGTTCTTGATGGACACCGGCAGATTCATGGCCTTGTACATGCTGCCGTCCAGCCGGTACCGAACCTGAAACGATTTTTCAAAGGGCTCGATGTGAATGTCGGACACGCCGTCATTGATGGCTTTGGTCAGAATTCCGTTCACCAGCTTGATGATGGGTGCGTCCGAGGCCAGAAATTCATCCTGCCCGGCATCTCTTTCCGCCGCACCCACCTCCACTTCTTCGGCGGCTTCCGATACCAGGGACCCGAAATCATCCACGGATGTGACGGGGGTGTCGTCTTCCGTGTCTTCTTCAAAATGCAGGAATTTTTTGTATTCCTCGTCACTGATCTTGTAGAAATCCCGGTATGCCTGGATAATATCATTTTCAGTGGTCACATACACATGGATGTTTTTTTTGGTTTTGTTGTGCAGATCCGCCACCACCTGGGTGTCTGTAGGTTCCACCATGGCCACGGACAGATCGTCCCCTTTCATTTGCAAAGGAAACACCATGAACTCTTTGGCCATGTCATAGGGCAGTATCTTTTGTGCGCCGGGATCGGATTTCATTTCCGAATACCGGATCACATTGTAATTGTAGAGCCGCCCCAGCACATTGATGATCGTATCCGGGTCGATATACCCTTTTGTCAGCAGAATGGAACTCAACCGTTCACCGGTTTTCCTGTGCACTCCCATCGCTTCTTCCAGCTGAAGACTGGTGATCTGACCTTCTTTGGAAAGAATCTCGCCGATTCGGGTTTTGCCGGCCCCGGACTGGTCCTTGATGGTGGAAGTGAGACTGGATTTTCCCTTTGCAAATGACGTTGTCATATTATGCCCTGTATATTGAAAATATCTCTCTATTTGAAATAGTTATATATCCGAATGGCTCCGGCCGCAACCAGAAAGAACCCCAGCACATAAAAACAGAATGTAACCAGGCCCAGTTTGTTGCTGAAAAATTCAATGGCGGCCACCTGGGGCATGACCACGGGTATCCGGTAGAATACGCCCAGTCCCACGGCAATGAGAACGATGCCATAATAAAATGTGAATTTTTTTTTGTCCATCATAAATCACGGCCTTTCCAGTTCTTTGAGTTGATTTTCAAACGGTTGATTCATTGAGTCCAGTGTCTGGGTTTCTTTTTCCAGGTCCATAAACAAGGCCTCCACCCGGGCCTCCAGATCGGCCAGTTGTTTGGAAAATGTCTGAATGGCTTCTCCATCCCCTTCCTGAGATGCGGTCAACAATGATTCATTGACCGCATGGATCCGGATTTCACAGGATTCGATGGCATCTTCGACAGCAGTGATTTTCTTTTGTATGGGTCCCAGAACCCGGGAACGGTCCGCAATGATTTCCGATTTTTTCTGACGCAGGGCTTTTTTACTGACCCCCGGGGATCGGGATTCCGCTGTATCGGTCCGGGCGGCCTCATCCCACCCGTCTTTGTCTAAAAATTCCTGATAACTGCCTTCAAACAGTGTAATCTGTTCCTGTTTGAACACCACCAGTCGATTGGCCAGGGTATGAAGAAACATTTCATTATGGGTGACCAGAATCACGGCCCCTTCAAACGCGTCCAATGCGTCGACAAACGCATCACAGGCCTCGATATCCAGATGGTTGGAGGGTTCGTCCAGCAAAAGCAGGTTCAACGGGGTCAGCAACAGCTTACCCAGCATGACCCGGGATTTTTCACCGCCGGACAGCACACCGATTTTTTTCAATGCCGTATCTTTTTCAAACATCATGGCCCCGCAGATGTTTCGGGCCGCCTGGCGGTCAAAATCCGGATGGGCATCGATGAGGGTTTCCTCGATGGTCTGATTGTCATTCAACGAGGAGACATTGGTCTGTTCAAAATATCCGCCGGATACGCCGGGGTTGTATGTAACCGCACCGGATACCGGGTCGAGCCGGCGGGTGAGCAGTTTGACCAGGGTGGTCTTTCCCTTGCCGTTTTGGCCGATAATACCGATCCGGTCCCCGGGTTGCACTGTCAGGGAAAAATCGGTGATCAAGGGGTGGGCCGGGGTATAGCAAAATGTCAATTGTTGGGCACGCAGCAGCTGCTTGCCGGCAAATGGCAGAAAATTAAAGGAAAATGCCAGGTTTTTGAGTTTTCCCAGTTTTTCTTTTGACTGCTGTTTTTCCAGGGTCTTGATCCGGGACTGGACCATGCTGGCCAGTCGGGCCTTGGCCCGGAACCGCGTGATAAAGGTTTCGATCTCTTTTTTGCGTTTTTCCTCATTCTGCCGGGTTTTCTCATACACTTCTTCATCCTGGGCCACCTGGTCGTAGTATTTGGCGGTACTCCCGGCAATTTTCCTTATTTTACAACGGTGGATACCCGCAATATGCGTGACCACGTGATCCATGAACCCCCGGTCGTGGGTCACCAGCAGCACTTCCCTGGGCCAGGCGGTCAGAAACTGGGAAATCCAGCGGATGGAGGTGATATCCAGATAATTGGTGGGTTCATCCAGAATCAGCAGGTCCGGCTCGGTCACCAGCACTTTTGCCAGGTTCAGCCGCACCTGAAATCCCCCGGAGAACTCTTTTGGATCCCGGTCCAGGTCGGACTCGAAAAACCCCAGGCCTGCCAGTATTTTTTCCGCTTTCCAGTACTGGTCTCTTTCATGGGGGGGCAGCCCGGTCATGGCTTCATCCCGGACACTGGTTTGAGAAAACTGAATTTTCTGGGGCAGAATACCCAGGCGGTATCCGGCAGGACAGGTAATTCTTCCATCATCCGGAGGATCGATCCCTGCAATCATATTCAACAACGTGGTTTTCCCATGACCGTTTCTGCCCACCAGCCCGATCCGTTCTCCCGGATTTATCTGCAGACTGGCCTCTTCGAGCAGCATCTGGTCCCCATATCCCTTGACAATGGATTCAATGCTCAGCATGTGTGGTATCTGTCCCGACTCTGACGATTATGGATTCAAATTGTAAAGCAACCCAATCATAGCACTGGTGAATATTTTTATAAATATGAGATTTTTTCTTGACTTGATTTTTCAATATTGCATAGTTACATCATCATGTTCATTCATTCATTCACACGGATATTATACAATATGAGGAAATCATGACCAGATATATTTATGAGTTCGGCCCCGGGAAAACAGACGGGGATGCTTCCATGAAAAACCTTTTGGGCGGAAAAGGGGCCAATCTGGCTGAAATGGCCCGGCTGGGTCTGCCGGTCCCTCCGGGATTCACCATTTCAACCGAATGCTGCAACCATTATTTTGATTTGGGGTGGCGGTTTCCGGATACGCTTGAATCGGAAATCAGGACCGCCATGGGCCATATTGAAACCCAAATGAAAATGACATTCGGTGACCCGGATGCCCCTTTGCTGGTTTCCTGCCGGTCCGGAGCCAGAAGTTCCATGCCCGGGATGATGGAAACCATCCTCAATGTGGGACTGTGTTCCACCACGATTCCCGGGCTGGTGGAAAAAACCGGCAATGAATGGTTTGTGTACGATGCGTACCGCCGTCTGATCATGATGTATTCGGACGTGGTCATGGAAAAAGCGGATCAGGTGGTGCCGGAAGACGGTATGGGCATCCGCCTGAACCTGGAAATGATGATGAACAACCTGAAAAACGACAAAGGGTATGAGCATGATACCGATATCTCGCTTCCGGATATGCAGGCCCTGTGTGATCGGTTCAAAAAGAAAATTTCCCAGTATCTGAAAAAAGATTTTCCCGATGACCCCCGAAAACAGCTCATGGGCGCCATCGGGGCCGTGTTTAAAAGCTGGAACGGCAAACGGGCCGTGTCCTACCGCCGTATCGAGCATATCCCCGATGCCTGGGGAACGGCGGTCAATGTTCAGTCCATGGTATTCGGTAACATGGGGGATACGTCCGCCACGGGCGTGGCGTTTACCAGAGATCCGTCCACCGGCAAAAATCATTTTTTCGGCGAATGGCTGGTCAATGCCCAGGGAGAGGATGTGGTGGCCGGTATCCGGACCCCCAATCCCCTGAACACAGACACCAAAAACATGCAGAACCAGCACCTGCCCTCCCTGGAAGAAGCCATGCCCGGTCTGTATGACCAGCTGTATGATATCCGAAACACCCTGGAATCCCATTACAAAGACATGCAGGACATCGAGTTCACCATCCAGGAAGGCATCTTGTACATGCTCCAGTGCCGGGTGGGCAAACGCACGGCCACAGCTGCGTTGAACATGGCCATGGACATGTATGAACAAGGCATGATCGATGAAAAAACCATGATCTGCCGCCTCAACCCCAAATCGCTGGATGAAATGCTGCACCCCATTGTGGATTCCCGGGAGGAAGAAACCGCGGTTCAGGTGGCGGAAGGTCTGCCGGCCGGACCGGGGGGCGCCTGGGGCAAGATTGTTTTCACGGCCGAAGATGCGGTTCAGATGGCCAAAATCGGGGAAAATGTCATCCTGGTCAGGGAAGAAACCAGCCCGGAAGACATCGAAGGCATGCGGGCCGCTGCTGCCATTCTCACGGCCCGGGGCGGCATGACCAGCCATGCGGCCCTGGTGGCGAGAGGCTGGGGAAAATGCTGTATCGTAGGGGCCGGGGCCATGAAAATCAATGCGAAAAACCGCCAGGTCCAGGTGGGGACCCGGATATTCACTGAAGGCGATGTGTTTACGTTGAACGGTACCAAAGGCATTGTGTATGACGGCCGGCTCAAAATGAAAGACGCGCTGGAAAATCCCAAGTTCAAAAAATTCATGGCCATTGCGGACCGCCACCGGACCATGGGGGTGCGGACCAATGCCGATACACCGGAAGATGCGGCCACGGCCTTGAAATTCGGGGCCCAGGGCATCGGGCTGTTCAGAACCGAGCACATGTTTTATGGGGCAGACTCAGACCGGCCGTTGTTTCTGCTTCGGAAAATGATTTTAAGCAAATCAACGGAAGAACGCCAGGCAGCCCTGGATGAACTGTTTCCGTTCGTCAAGCAGGAAATTCAACACACGTTGGAAGTGATGGACAACCTGCCAGTGACCCTGCGGCTGCTGGATCCGCCCCTGCATGAATTTGTGCCCGAGTCGGAAGCCAACCAGATGGAAATCGCCAGAGCCCTGGGCATTGACCTGGAAGAGGTGGATAAACGAAGCCGGCTGCTCAAGGAATCCAATCCCATGATCGGTCACCGGGGGGTACGTCTGGGGATCACATTTCCGGAAATTACGCAGATGCAGGTGAATGCCATTTTCACGGCGGCCGCAGAATTGATCGTTTCAGGAAAGCAGCCGATGCCTGAAATCATGGTGCCGGTCACCTGCAATGAAAAAGAGCTGACCTTTGTCAAAAAAATAGTGGATGACTCTTATCACACGATCTTGAAAGCCCACAACCTGGAACAGATTCCCTATTTGTTCGGCACCATGATTGAAATTCCCAGAGCGGCCTTGATTGCGGACAAAATGGCGAAGGATGCCCAGTTCTTTTCATTCGGCACCAATGATCTGACCCAGATGACGTTCGGGTTTTCCAGAGATGATATCGGATCTTTTATGAATGACTATATCGACCATGCCATTTTAGACTCGGATCCGTTTGAAACCCTGGACCAGGAAGCTGTGGGCAGTCTGATTGAAATTGCCGTTGAGCGCGGCAGAAAAACCCGGCCGGAGATCAAGCTGGGAATCTGCGGCGAACATGGCGGGGATCCGGCATCCGTGATATTCTGCCATAAGGCCGGACTGACCTATGTGTCCTGTTCTCCCTACCGGGTGCCGATCGCGCGGCTGGCTGCGGCCCAGGCCGCCATCCAGGAGAATGATTAACTCAAGTGGGCCGCTGCCTTGAAGCGCCGGGTGATCATTTCAATGATTTCCTCGGCGCTGGTTTCAACGGGTTTGTCGCTGATATCCAGAATGGAGTATCCTTTGGCAATGTAATACCGGTGGGCGGTAAAAATTTCCTCTTCGATTTTTTTTCTGGACGCATACGCGGATTTCATCTCCGACACCCCTAAGCTTTCCTGCCGCATTTTGCGGTGGGAAAGCAGCTGTTTGGCATTGATGTTCAACGCAAAGATCCGGCGCCGGTCCACCTCATCCAGGATGGCCGGCAACGGGACTCCCGGCACGAACGGCACATTGGCCACTTTCCATCCCAGCACGGCCATATACATGGACAACGGGGTTTTGCCGGCCCTGGACAGGCCCAGAAGGATGATTTCCGCTTGATCCAGGCTTTCCGGGCTCAAGCCGTCATCATGGGCCAGGGCAAAATCAATGGCAGACACCTGCTTGAGATCCACCTGGTGACTTTCCCGGTACAGCCCCGGTTTCTCCAGAGGGGCCTGGTTCAGAAAAGACTGAATCTTTGACAGCACCGGCCCCATCAGGTCGATGGTCACAATTTTATGTTCCATGCCCTTGCGGGTGAGGTACTGCCGCAGATCCGACTTGACAATGGTATGCACAATAATGCTTTCCATGTCTTTGACCTTGTCGATGAGTTCGTCCACCTGAACTTCAGACCGGATATGGGGTACCTTGACAATGGTGATTTTGTTGTGAGGAAACTGAATCAGGGTGGATTCCACCAGGTGAAAGGCATTGATCCCTTCCCCGCAGGAAGCGATATAGATCACCTGAAACCCGGAAGTGGAAAGTGGCTGTGCCATATGAATGATAATCCTTTATTGTCCACAAATTTTATTTTATACTCTGAATTTTATACACCAACCATAACCCATTGGGAAGATAAACATGACACATGAAGATCAAGGGAATTATGCCGGCAAACACCCGCAACGGGAAATGGACCCGGTTGTGGTGGAAAAACTGGAAAAACGCAAAGACAAAAACCAGATCACCTGTGCGGCAGCCCACCGGGTGGCCTCCGATCTTACCATATCTCCCAGAGAGGTCGGTGTTCAGGTGGATTTGATGGAACTGCGGCTTGTCCAGTGTCAGCTGGGGCTTTTTGGACATACGCCCGGATCCGGACAAAGCGATAAAGAGATCCGGGTGCCGGATGACCTGAAGCTGCGCCTGGAAAGCGCGGCCAGACAAGGCCGGATATCCTGCAAAGCCTGCTGGGATATTGCCGGAGAATGTAAAATGAGCCGCGTGGATATGGGATCTGTCTGTAAAAAGATCGATTTGCGCATCAAGCCCTGTCAGCTGGGGGCTTTTTAGGAACTGTGATGATAGTGGGATGCGGCCGGATCCGGTTACGCCTGTTCGAGGTACACTCGCTGAAGGCAAAACGAAAAACTGTCAGACCCATTGTGGCCCGGATTCAGAATCAGTTCCAGGCAGCCGCAGCCGAAACCGGGCTGAACGACAGCCATGAATGGGCTGAGATCGGTTTTGCCGTGGTGGGCAATGACGCGGCCCTGATCAACTCCCGGGTGGACAAGATCTTCAATTATGTGGATGCCATGGGACTGGCCATGATTGCAGATACAAATATGGAAATTATTCATCTTTGATCTTCTTGTTTCTGCTTCCCGGCCAGTTTTTTCCGGGTCTTTTGCCGGCGCCGGCGTTTCTGTTTCTGCATTTTTCTGTCTGAATCCGACATGTCCGAGGGGTGTCTGCCGGATTGAAGGGCTTGGATTTTTTCCGCTAAAGCCCGCAGTGCCAAAAACCGGTTCAGATGCAGGGACCGGTGTTTTCCCACCTTGACCGACAGCCCGGTTTCTCTGTGACGGAGAAACACGGCGGAAGAAGATTTGTTCACCTTCTGTCCCCCCCGGCCCGAGGCTTTGATGAATTTTTCCTCCAGATCGGTTTTGCGGATCCCCAGTTCCGCCAGTTTCCGCTCCAGGGCGGCCCGTTTTTTTTCGCTGGGTCCGGATGATTCACTCGGTGCCATGGTTCCTCCGCCTGTTTTTTTGCGCGTAATTTTTTTGGTTTCATGCCAGGGGTGCCTTTCACTGCTCCGGGTCATCCACCAGCGGGCTCAACCGGGCGAGAACCGGATCAAAACAAGGGTTCACGGTCTGATACACGGTTTGATTCAATCGATCGTAAAACCGGTGAAGCCTTATGTCCGGCGCAAACGTTTCCCCCACATGCACCATTTTGGTAACCGCTGCTTCATAGGAATCAAATGCGCCCACGGCCATGCCGGCATTGATGGCACACCCCACTGAAGCGGAACCTTTTACCCGGTTTCTGCACACCGGGATCCCGAACACATCGGCAAAAATCTGCATGAACAGGTCCGAGTTGGCCCCGCCCCCGGATATCACCAGCTGTCTGAATGGGGTATCCAGTTCCCGGGCCATGGGAGTCATGTGGTTTTTCATGGTCAGGGCGATCCCTTCTAAAATGGAGCGGTACATATGGGCCCGGGTATGGCGGCCGTCAAACCCGAACATCACCCCTTTTCTAAACACGGCGTCCTTTGGCGGGGCCCAGTCATGGAGGGTCATAAGCCCGTCACACCCGGCCGGGACCCGGGACGCCTCCCGGTTGAACCACTCAGCCACGGACAGGCCTTGATCCCGGGCCTTTTTCACGACTCCTTCCCCGAACTGGTCGCAGAACCAGGACACCGTCCACATGCCCCGGCGCACCCCCATGCATTCATAAATGTACTGGAACGGGATTGACGCGGGAAACGGCCAGAAATGAGCGGCATCGGTTCTGTTTTCCCGGCCGTGGACCATGCCGCCGATATAGGTGCCTAAAGATACCAGACCTTTTTCCGGGTCCAGGGCCCCGGCCCCCAGCGCCTCCACCGCCTTGTCATGGGCCGTGGCCACCACGGGCAGCCCTTCCGGCAGTCCGGTGATCTGTGCCACCGCTTTTGTGACATGCCCCAGGATCTCTCCGGGTTTTTTCACATCAAATACCCTGTCCCGGGTCAGGTGGTTCCGGGAAAAGTCCCTGTCCCGGGTGCTCCAGTTCCAGGTATCCATATCCATGGGCCAGTATCCGACATAATTGGCACAGGTATCTTTGCGTTCACCGGTCAGGCGCCAGGTGATATACCCGGATGAAGTGGTGACATACCGGACATTACCGAACCTTTTTTCCCAGGTATAGGGCGCGTTCATCCGCTTGTCTATCCAGGAGATCAGCGGATAGGCAAGGTCCCCGTTTTCCTTTACCAGGGCCAGGCAGCACCGGATCACGCACAGCCCCATGGCTGCGATATCTTCCTTGTGCCGGCCCGGCAGGTGTTCAAACCGGTGCATGGCGGTTTGAAGGGCTATTTTCAGGGCATCCCACAGGTCGTCATCCGGATGGATAGCCTGCTGCGGGGCCGGTATCTCCATGGGCCGCAAGGGGTGTCCGGCCTCGCACACCACCGTGCCGGAAAGATCGAATATCACCACTTTGGCACTCTGGGTGCCCACATCCACGCCCATCAGACAGGTATCAGCCATGATTGAATTTCCATTGCTCCTTAGGTTGTTTTGCTGTTTGGGTTCATACCGGGTTTCTCCCGGCCGGCCCAGTGCCGGATCACGGTCTTTGCCGTGATCAAATCATCATGATTTTCCGGCAGCAGGTTCACATGCAGGCACGAATCTGCGGCATGTCCGAAAACGACCCCGGTCATCCCGGCATCGGCCATGTCCCTGTCAAGCATCTGAATCTGATCGGACACGGACATGTCAGGCCGCATCAGATCATATCCCAGCCGGTAAATCCGGTCATCCTTTTGCCGGGCACAGGCGGTCATATGGCTCACCGCGTGGGGGGCGGCTTTTCTGATCAGCCGGATCCGGGACAGGTCCGCATGATCGGTGGCGGCCAAAGAGGCATCCGCATCTCCCCCGGCTTGTTTTGCCGCATCCATGAGCTGTGTCGCCAGGTCTGTAATGGCCTCTTCACTGTTTTTGTGCAGTTCCAGGTACACAGCCCCGGCAGCGGCCGGATTTACCCCCGGCATGGACCGGAACGACGGGTGTTCTTTTTTGAACCCGTGGAGGATCTCCAGGGTTTTGCCGTCCATCAGTTCCATTGCTGCCATGCCGGTATCCTCTGAAACATGCTGATTTGCTATCAGGCGGTCGATGAATCCGAAGACCTGATCCGGACGGGGGAAAAAAAACACCATTCCCCACATCTGGGACGGCATCGGCAAAAGTGTCAGGGTCAGCTCCGTGATCACCCTGAGCTCGCTGTTCCCGACGAAAAAGGCATCCAGATCCTCTCCCCGGTCCAGCACATGGAGGGTTCCCCGGGCATCCATTCCCTGCACCGCCCGGATGTGCTGCCGGGCCCGTCCATAGGCATGGACACCGATTCCCCGGGCATTGGTGGCGGCCATGCCGCCGATGGTTGCCGTATCTTCGGTGGGGTCCGGGGGCCAGAACCACGGAAGGGGATCGTTTTGAAACCGGTCCAGCACGGCCAGAGACGTCCGGTCCCATTGGCCGGCATCCTCGAACCGCCGGGATGCGGTCTGGCGATTGAGGTCCGCCAGGATCACCCCGGGCTGGACCCGCAGGCAGTACCGTCCGGCCGGATCAAAGGTCATGCCGGTGATCCGGTTCATGGCGGACAGATTCAGGATATGGCCGGTGTGGGGCACGGCCCGGCCGTCAATGCCGGTGCGGCTGCCCTGGACACTGACCGGGATCTGCCGGTCAAAGAGCGGTGTCAACACCTGCCTGACCTGGGATTCCGTCAAGGGAAAAGAGATGGAATCGGCTTTGCCGGACCGCAGGGATTCATCCCGGAGAAATTCCGTGTGACGGGCGGGATCAAACGGCTGGATCAATGGGGTCATTGCGGCTCCTGTGTCTGGATCAGCCGCGCCAGTTCCAGCAGCACCGGCACCAGGTCATCCACAATGCCCACGTCTGCTGACTGAAACACCGGGGCATCCGGATCCGTGTTAATGGCCACGATCCATTCGGCCTGACGAATGCCCGCACTGAATGCTCCGGTGCCGGACACCCCGGCCACAATGCACAAAGACGGGGCCACCATGGTTCCGGACACCCCGATGAGGTGGTCCATGGGCAGCCACCCGTTCATCACCACGGGCCGGGTGGCCCCGATCCGGGCGTTCAACGCCCGGGCCACCGGTTTCATCTGTTCCAGAATCTGTTCGGACCTCACTCCGTTTCCCAGAACCAGGATCCGGTCGGCCCCGGCCAGTTTGTCATCAACCGCCACCGGAAAGACCCGGGTGGATTGTATCCATGACAGGGGCCGTATGTCAGGATCAGGAAGGTCTGTCACCCCGCATCCGGGATCCCGGGTCCATTTGAGGTCCACACCTGCGGTGCCGGCTGCTGACAGGCACCAGGGCGAAGGGTCCGGCACCTGGTGTGCCTGCAGGTGGCTGCCATACACCAGGCGGCCAACACTCAGGGTGTTGTCTGAACCTATGTTGCAGGTCTGAACCTGCAGGCAGGCCTGCCCCTGAAGACGAAATCCCAGCCGGGCGGCCAGGCAGTCTCCGGCATCGGTGCCGGCAAACAGGTACAGGTCTTTGGGGGAATGCCGATGCTTGTCCGCCAGCAGATCCAGGATCGAATCCGGCACGCCGGCATCGGGCAGAGGAATCCTGTGCACCCGGTTCAACGCCACCGGCCATTCAGGGAAACGGTCCGGAACAGGTCCTGTGTACCCCATCCACAGCTCCAGAGAGGGGATGGCCCCGGCCAGAGAAGACAACAGCGGCACCATATCCGCGGCCCGGGCTTCCATGTCCCGGGCATCCCCGGTCAGCACGGCCATCCCGGTCATGGTTCTTGTCTCGTTCATCGCTTCCGTTCCGGTCATGATTTTTTTTCCAATCCTGGCACCCGCCCTGATGCCAGATACCGGTCAAACAGCTGCTGCGCTTTTTTTTGCGGGCGGTCTCCTGCGATCATGGTGCAGTGCCGGGTGGATGCCGGCACAGGCGCCAGGACGGGCAAGGGGTCCATCTTTGCCGGATCATGGGGGATCACGCCCAGGTCTGCGGACGTCAACACCCGGGGGTTTTGTTTTCGAGCGTCGAGTTTCTGTTTGATGGTGGGGATCCGCAGGCAGTCATGGGCCGTGGCATTGCCCACCACCAGCACCAGGGGCGGGACCACGGTATGGACATAATCGGCCCGGTCTGTCCGGCACAAAACCTGTATCCCACCTTTGTCATCAAAATCCAGGCCTGTGACAGACATCAGGCAGGGCCATCCCAGCATTTCCGCCACCAGAGGCCCGGTCTGGCCGTGCTCCCCTGCCCCGCCCCGGGGCCCGAAAACCAGCAGGTCCGGGGCGTTGGATTTTTTTGCCCAGGCAGCAATGATTTCTGCCACGGTCCGGGGGGAAAACCACGGGTCTGCATCCGGTGCCACCCGGATTGCCCGGTCAAATCCCACGGCGTACAGGTGGCGCAGAAACAGGTCGGCCCGATGGTCATCCACCGTGAGGGCGGTGCGTTCAATGCGGACCGGCCGTCCGGCGGTATGGTTTCTGCTCTCCCGGGTCCTGTCTTTCATGTGCACTCCGGGTGACCGGGCCGGCTCTCCCAGGGCCAGGGCCATTTCCAGGGCACTTTCCTCGTAACAGTTGAACACCTGTCTGGCAAACCTCAAATCCACCGGTCCCCGGCCCTGTATCTGCCAGTCCGGGGCCGGCACCATGCCATAATCATGGATTGTCTTGAAACAGACCGTCAGTTTCATTTGTCCACAGGAAAGATGGTGCCTTTGTTCATGATGCCGTTGGGGTCGAACACCTGCTTGAGGCGGTCCAGAATGTAATACGCGCTGCCGTGCTCCTGTCTGGTCCAGGGGGTCCGGTACTTGCCGATGCCGTGGTGGTGGACCATGGAACCCCCGGCTTTCAGCGTTTCTTCCACGATCATGGCATTGAGCGGGATATGATAGGTTGCCAGTTCCTGTTCCGGCGGGCATTTTTTGATATTGTAGTCATACACAAAATACAGGTTGGTGCCGGTCTGGTAGGAGTGGGAGGAGTGTCCCCCCAGCAGGGTGAGATCTTCTCCATGGGGAAAATCCCGCTGGATCCGGTCCAGGACGTTCCGGTAAATGGGGTAGATGCAGTCCCAGTTGCCGGATACTTCCGTGGTAAATCCGGTATTCAGGGTTTTTCTGATCAGTTCCCTTTCTTCCATCACCTTTTCGGGTCCCCAGTTGAGATGATTGAACCAGTTTTCGATGATCCTGCCGTCAATGGGGTCCTGGTCCGGATACCGGGCCGCAATCTCTTCAATGCCGTCAGCCGTGGCCCGGACAATGGGGGCCGGGCCTTCACCCATGAACATGAGCACGCACCGGTCCGGTGCAAACTGGTCAAATCCGTGCTGAGCCCCGTCCTGGGCATCATACAGCCGGGCCATGGAGGGCCGGTAACCGGCGGTGATGACCTCTCTTAGAAGATCGAACCCGGATGACATGTTCGGCATGGCATACGCCTGAAACGAATTGTTTTCCGGATAATACCGGTACAGCTTGAGGGTAATTTCCGTGATAAAGCACAGCGCCCCTTCATTGCCGATGATCACGTGCCGTATGTCCGGACCGCAGGCTCTGCGGGGCACGTTTTTGATCCGGGTGATCTCCCCATCGGGAAATACCGCTTCCAGCCCCACCACCATATCCTCGATCCCGCCGTACAGGGTGGAGAACTGGCCGATGCTCCGGGTGGCCACCAGGCCTCCCATCATGGCCAGGGGCTTGGATTGAGGGGAATGTCCGATGGTCAGGCCATGCCGGCGAACCTGGTTTTCCAGCACCTCCAGGTTCACTCCGCACTGGGCTGTGACCAGCATGGCCGTGGGATTGATCTCAATGATCCGGTTCATGTCCGACCCATCCAGCACAATGGAGTTTTTTACAATGGTTTCCAGCCCGCCCTCGGTGGCGGACCCGCCGGTTTTGGGCACACAGTTGATGCCGTGCCGGTCGGCAAACTTCAGGATGGCCGACACCTGGGCCGCATCCGCCGGTTTCACCACCGCCGCCGGCAGGGGCAGTTCATAGATGCCGAATACAGCCTGCACTTTTCTGTACCGGTCCACACTGTTTTCCCTGAGCACGGGTTCGTCGGTGATGACCCGGTCTTTGCCCACCAGATGGGTCAGCTGGTCCACAATGGCTTGTCTTGATAACATGAAAATTCCTTTTTATCTGTTTTGTCGCTTTGGGTATCTATTTTTTCCGGATTTTTTGTTTTCCGGCACCTGAATGTCGCAATGAATTGTTCTGT
This sequence comes from Desulfotignum sp., assembly GCA_011389555.1. GTDB lineage: Bacteria > Desulfobacterota > Desulfobacteria > Desulfobacterales > Desulfobacteraceae > Desulfotignum. The sequence goes on from JAABUD010000122.1 coordinate 21,445, forward strand.
TCCCCGAACGTTACTGCACCAGGTATCCCCCGTCCACCACCAGGATGTGGCCGTTCACATAATCCGAGGCCCTTGAGGCCAGAAACACGGCCGCTCCCATCAAATCGGAGATATCCCCCCACCGGGCGGCCGGAATGTGGTCCAGGATCCGCTGGTTGCTTGCCGGGTCGCTCCGGGTCTGTTCGGTGATGGCCGTGGCAAAGTATCCCGGGGCAATGCCGTTCACCTGGATATTGTGCTGTGCCAGCTCATCGCAGTACGCTTTGGTCAACCCGGCCAGGGCATGCTTGGACGCGGCATAGCAGGGAGACATGCGGCCCCCGAGATAGGAGAACAGTGAACAGATGTTGATGATTTTCCCGCAATTTCTCGGGATCATATACCGGGCCGCTTCCCGGCTCAGTTCAAAGGCGGCGGTCAGATTGACCGCCAGCATGGGGTCCCAGTCGTCTCTGTTAAATTCCAGCACCGGATTCAGCCGGCAGATGCCGGCATTGTTCACCAGGATGTCCACATCCCCCAGGGTATCCACACAGCGGTTCAGGATTTGTTCACACGCACCGGGCCGGGTGATGTCAATGGTCAGAAATCCGGTGTTCACCTCCTGGGCCTGGAGCAGTTCCCGGGTTTCTCCGGTTTCCTCGATCATGCCGGCACAAAAGATATCGGCCCCGGCTTTGGCCAGGGCCAGGGAAAAGGCCTGTCCCAGGCCGGTGTTGCCGCCGGTGACAATGGCTTTTTTGCCTTTGAGGGAGAAATGATCCATGGAAAAACAGTTCAGATTCATGGGAATGGTGTCCTTCTTCGTTGCGGGGTTGAGATTCGAAGGGGGATCATAGATGTCTGATCTTTTTTTGTCAACGGTTGTCAGCGCATATTTGACAGATCCAGTCGGTTCAGGGTGTCAGGCAGCTGTTCTCCGGTATTCGGATCCCATCCGCGCAAGTGATAGAACTCTTTTCGCATGGATGCAAACCCGTTTTTGTCCAGGGTCATGCCTTTGCGGCTCAGCACCTGATCACCCGGTCCCGGCACCAGCACGTCCGGGTTCATGAACACCGTCTCGACCGGTTTGGTATAGTTGAATTGAGCCACATCATCGTCCAGGAACGGACGAAGTCCTTCCCGGATACGGATGAGACGTTCCAGATTGAAGATACGTTCGCCTGCCGTGTCAAGGCCCCGGGCATCCATGTCAATGCCCGTGACCGCAGTGAAGGTGGCGGCTTCCAACTCGGGATCTCCCACATGATCGGGCGTATGCCAGGAGACCGTTACCGGCCAGCAGGAATCACAAAGCACCAGGCTGTCCTTGGCAAAGGTGCGGTCCATGATGCTCACTGCTGCCCGGGCCTTGCCGTCATACGTCATCAGGTCCCAGGCCTTTTCATGACCCCAGAACCGGGCGGCGGCTTTCCGGAACACCTCACTGGAAACCGGAGAGCTTTTCGGATCATTCTGGTGCATCACCCACAAACCGGTGAGCCGGCTGACTTCATGAAGCATGGCAATGGGCTGCCGGGGGGAAAACGCATATAACAGGCCGTTTGGAAGGTATTCCCTGGCGGAATAGGTGGCTCCGTCCCCGACCCCGGACACTTCCGGCGCAAAAAGTGCTTTGGCCTCCGGTCCCAGGATCTCCCCGGCCCGCAGCAGCCCTTCTGCCAGGATATCGCCGAATCCATGGCGAAAGCTGATCATATCCGTCAGGGTTGTGAAAAATTCAAGGGTGCCCAGCTTTGACATATCCAGACCGGTCTGTGTATGGGTCAGAACACCGGCCTTGTCACAGGCAACCAGCCAGTGGATGATGTTGAACATTTCCATGGTGCAAAGGGACCGGTCATTGCAGATGCCGGTGGCCTGAACCGCGATTTCGGACGACAGATCCGGCCGGCCCGCCACCCAGGGGAAATACACGAACATGGACTGGCATTTGCGCACCAGGGTGTCACCGGAAGCGGTCTGAAGCCGGTTCCGGTATATGCAGTCCAGACCGCATTGAAAACAACTCGATTTTCCCGTCCGCCGCACCTGTTCCGGGTTGAACGGCAGAAACATCGGATCTTTGCGGTTCAGTTCAATGGCCCGGCGGCTGAGTGCCTTTAGCCGGTCCGGATGGGCCGCAGCAATGGTGCCGGTGCCGTTCACGGCAATGGCTTTGAGATGTTTGGATCCCATGACCGCCCCAAACCCGCCGGTGGCACTGCCTTCATTGTCGGTCATGATATTGGCGCTGCGGCATCTGTTTTCGCCGGCCACCCCTGTGGTGATCATTCGAACTGAATCCCCGTGCAAGGTTTTGAGGCGGGCCATTACCGCGGACACCCCCTGCCCCCACAGATCTGCGGCATCTTTGATCTGTACACGGCTGTCCTCGATATGCAGGTACACGGGCCGGTCGGCCCGGCCCGTGATCACCAGTCCATCAAACCCGGCCCGTTTGAGATAGGGGCCGAAATATCCCCCAAGGTTGCCATAACAGAATCCTTCCGGTAAGGTCAACGGGGATTTGCCCACCACCACGAACCGGGAAGCCCCCTGGGCACCTGTGGCCCCGAGCGGCCCGGTCATGAAAATCAGGTGGTTTTCCGGTGCCAGGGCACCGGTGTCCGGCGCGACCATGTCCCGGTACAGCCGGGTGGCCATGCCCCGGCCCCCCAGGTATTGATCTGTGTGGTCCAGGGTATTCAAATGGGTGATGGCGCCATCAGACAGATTCACGTGCAGGATTTTGCCGGTCCACCCGAAAACAAAAGGGGTAGGGTTGTCAGACGTCATATATTGTATCTCCTGTAGGGTGACACGCGGTACTATTTTCCTGCCGCTGTTCTTTATCCTGTTGCAGCTGCTGCCACACACGGTTCACCTGATCCTGAGTGTAGGACCGGTCACAGCGGTTATCGATCACGTAGTCGGCATATTGTATTTTTTCGTCCGGGGACAGCTGGGAGCCGATAATGGCTTGTGCCGATTCCACACGGATGTTGTCCCGGGCCGCCAGGCGTTCAAGCTGGATATCTTGGGGAAGATACACCACAATCACCTTGTGGAACAGATGCGGTATGTTCAGTTCGATCAACAGGGGAACGGCCACCTGAATGACACTGTCCGGGCGGTCAGCCGCCAGATCGGTCAATTGTTCGGCAAAGGTTTCAAATATCAATGGATGGGTGATCTGTTCCAGGTGCCGGCGCTTTGTTTCATCGGCAAACACAATGCCGGACAATGCGTTGCGGTCCAGGGTCCCGTCGGCTTGAACCACTCCGGCACCGAAATCCGAAACAATCCGGTCATACCCCGGTGTCCCGGGCGTCACGATCTTGCGGGCGATTTGGTCGAAATCGATGAGCGGGGCCCCTAAATCTTCAAGCATCCGGGATACCGTGGTTTTGCCGCAGGCGATACTGCCGGTGACTGCCACCACCAGGCAGTTGTTTTGTTTCCGGGTTTTTTCCAGAGCACAAGATGCCTGGTGAATCATGCACGTCATAATCGCCTCATGGTGTAAGCTCTGCATTGTGCCGAATGCCGAATCAGAGTGTACCATTCCCCCGGGTCCGATGCAAGAAATTCAAATGTCTTGTCTAAGCGATTGCATGGAAACTGTGTTAGGAATGACCCCCGGGAAACGATTTTCTGCCGGCCGGGAATCTGTGGAAAAGCGCGGAAAAATAATGAAATACAAAGATACATTGTTTGATAATAATCTGGTGGAGGCGGCGGGAGTTGAACCCGCGTCCGAAAACCATCATCCCAGGCTTCTACATGCTTATCCTGAACTTTAAAATTGGCCCTGTCGTCTCCTTCAGGAGGGATACCACAGGGTGTAGCCTGAAAAATTCAACTGGCCAGGCTCAGGCAACCGGAACAGCGGTCTTGCAAAGTCGACGCCCTGGCCTGAGATTTGCAAGAAGAATCTCAGCAGGACGGCAGCTGGTGTTACGCAGCTACAGCGTAGTTATAATCGTCTGCGATTATGTTTAAGACTTTGCCAGGTTTACGAGCTGACAAAAGACTCGGCATGCTACCTTGGGCTTCAAAATCTCCGTCGAAACCATTTCGCCCCCAAATTATCAAAGAACAATTCGTTCTTGACTCAAACAACCCCATTATAACGATCGTCTGCCAAAAGTCAATATGGATCTTATGCGGAATACTTTTTGCGTTCCCGGGCCAGGTCCCGTTTGACATCCCGCTCCTTGATGTCCTGGCGCTTGTCGTACAGTTTCTTGCCCTTGCCAAGACCCAGCAGCACCTTGATCTTGTCATTCTTGAAATAAATCTTCAACGGAACCAGGGTGTAGCCTCTTTCCTTGATTTTTCCGATGAGTTTGCCAATTTCCCTTTTGTGGAGAAGCAGTTTCCTGTTTCGCAACGGTTCGTGGTTGTCATTGTAGGCAAATTTATAAGGGGAAATATGCAGCTGCCGGAGGAACACCTCTCCTTGTTTAATATCCGCATAGGCATCCTGGAAACTGACCCGGCCTTCCCGGATGGCCTTGACTTCCGAACCCACCAGCACCATGCCGGCTTCATATTCCGCATCGATGTGATAATTGTGCCGGGCTTTCTTGTTGGTGGCGATCAGTTTGATATAGTCTGCGGGCATGGCTAATCCTCCGTTTCTCTGTATGGCAGAATATCTTTGTATTCTTCCTGAAGAAACCGGGTGATTTCCTCAACAGTGGTGAATTGAAGCAGGTCTTCAGATATTTTTCGGGCTTTTTCAATGTCAATGTCCCGGACCATTTTTTTAATCACCGGTATGGAAGCGGGATTCATGGACAGATGCCGGATGCCGAACCCGAGCAATACCGGGATGTTGATGGGATCTCCCGCCATTTCACCACACATGACCACCTCGATATTGTTTCTTTGGGCCGATTCAAACGTCATTTTGACCATTTTGAGGACAGCGGGATTCAATGCCTGGTATAAATTCGCCACCCGGCGGTTGCGGCGGTCGATGGCCATGGAGTACTGGATCAGGTCATTGGTGCCGATACTGAAAAAATCCACCTGCCCGGCCAGTGCATCTGCCATGAGCACGGCCGACGGCACCTCGATCATGATGCCCAGAGGAATATCCTTGTTGAACACCTTTTCATCGCGCTCCAGCTCTGCCACAGCCTGGCGGACAACCGCTTTGACCCGGACCAGCTCCTCCATGCATGAAATCATGGGAATCAGCAGCTTGATGTGCCCGAACGCGCCGGCCCGGAGAATGGCTTTGATCTGGGTGATAAAAATGTCTTTATTTTCCAGACAGAAGCGGACCGCCCGAAGTCCCAGGGCGGGATTGGCCTCTTCCACGGGGTCGATATAGGGATTGAACTTGTCGCCATTGATATCCAGGGTCCGGATGGTCACGGACTCGGGCGCCATCAGTTCCGCCAGCTCCTTGTATTTGATCAGCAGTTCCTCTTCTGTGGGAAACCGTTTCAGATCCAGGTACAGAAATTCGGTCCTGAAAAGACCGATACCCGATGCACCGTTGTCTTTGGCAGATACCACTTCCTCCACCAGCTCGATATTGGCCATCAGATCCAGGGAAACCCCGTCCCGGGTGATTGCCGGCAGATGACTTTCCCGCTCGATATCGGCCCGGTAGGCCTCGAACCGGGCCAGTCGCTCTTCATACCTGAACAGGGTATCTTCTTCCGGATTGATGATGATGAGCCCGGAAGATCCATCCACAATCAGAATATCATCGTTGTTGATGCTGGCCGTGGCCCGGGCCAGGCCGAAAACCGAAGGGATCTTCAATGATTTGGCCACGATTCCGGTATGGGAATCTTTGCCGCCCCGATCCGTGACAAATCCCTTGATACGCTCCAGCTGAATCTGGCTGGCATCGGCCGGGGTCAGGTCATGGGCCACGATGATGACCCGTTTGTTGATGTCGGCGATTTTGATATTTCTTGCACCCAGCAGATTGGCCATGATTTTGTCGGAAACCTGGACAATGTCATTGACACGGGACTGCAAGTATGGGTCATCCACCTGCTGAAACATCAGCTTGGTCTGGCGGGAAACTTTTCTCAACGCCCATTCCGCATTGATCTGTTCATCTTGAATGGTTTCGATGGTTCTGCCGTAAAGCATTTTATCCTTGAACAGCGCCATGTGGGTTTCCAGGATATTCAGGGTGTCACTGACGTCCTTGTCCAGGGATTTGATGATCCGGGCATGTTCTTTTTTGGCTTTTTCCACCGCATGTTTGAACCGGTCGATTTCCCTGGGCAGCATGGTTTTGGAAATCGGATACCGTTCAATGATATTGACCCCTTCTCTGTCCACCAGATAGGCTTTACCGATGCAGATACCCGGAGATCCGCTGATCCCCCTGAGAGTTAATTCACGGGGTTTATTTTGTGTCATGGTGTCAATTCTCCAAACCCATTGTCGAAAAAGGCTTTGATCTGTTCCAGAATAGCTGTGTCCTGACTGGATTCCGCCTGAAGCTGGATCCGGGCGCCTTTTTTGGCGCACAAAGTCAAAATATCAATGATACTTGCCGCATCCACTTGTGTATTTCCATCAGACAGCCATATGTTTTTGGTTGCGTTCATGGCCATCTGTGCGATTTTGGCCGCCGGCCGGGCATGCATTCCCAGATCGTTCAAGATAATGGTTTGATGGGAAACTTGTGTTTGTCTGTTCAATCTGACCGTCTTTTTATCTCTCTTTAAAAAAATTTTCTTCTTTTATATGATTCCATGGTAAAAGTCAATGAACCCGTTGAAGGCTGTCCTGCATTGAACCATGATATACCATACTCCGCATGGGTTTGCCAGGTGGTTATCCCTGTTGCTTCACGGAAAAGAGTGCGTAAAAAGCTTTGCCGGTCGTATTTTTGTGTGATATAAAAAAAGTTTTCAGCCGTTTTGAAACCCTGTTTTTGAAGGTGGAGAGATAATGAACCAGAACCTGACACGTATGATGGTCATTCAAACATGAACCGGTTGGATTCAAAACCCGGGTCCCGGGGAATCCCGGATTCGTATGATGCCCAGTCCATTGAAATTCTCAAAGGTCTGGATCCGGTCAAACGCCGGCCGGGCATGTATACGGACACCACCAGTCCGGATCATCTGGTATTCGAGGTTATCGACAACAGTGTGGATGAAGCCATTGCCGGATTTGCCGACACCATCGATGTCGTTTTGAAAACGGACGGCAGCGTGAAAGTGACCGACAACGGCCGGGGCATGCCCGTGGATGTGCATTCCGAAGAAGGCATCTCCGGTGTGGAATTGATCATGACAAAACTTCATGCCGGCGCCAAGTTTTCCAACAAGGATTATGCGTTTTCCGGCGGGCTCCACGGGGTCGGGGTCTCCGTGGTCAATGCCCTGTCATCCCGCCTGGACATCACCATTTTCCGGAACGGCCAGGAATATGCCATCGGGTTTGAAAACGGCCGTAAAACCCGGGATCTGGCACAGGTGAAAGATGCGGAATCGGACAGATCCGGCACATCCGTCCATTTTTTCCCCAATCCGACATTTTTTGAGCGCACGGTTTTTTCAAAAACCGCCATTCAAACTGCATTGAAATCAAAAGCGGTTCTGTGCCCCGGGCTGAAAACCCGTTTTCTGGATGAAGCCAGTGGTGAAGAAAATGTCTGGACATATGAACAGGGACTGGACGAGTACCTGGTGGAAAGTCTCAAAACCCATGACACCCTGTTTGACAAACCGTTTACCGGAGAATGCCGGGCAGACGATTTCCAGGCCATGTGGGCGGTCAACTGGATCACCGGGCCGGGACCTACCCTGGAAGAAAGCTATGTCAACCTGATTCCCACCCGTCTGGGAGGCACCCATGTCAACGGGTTCCGGTCCGGGCTGCTGGAATCCCTGCGTGAATTCTGCAAATTCCGCAACCTGCTGCCCAAAGGCCTGTTTCTGGCGCCTGAAGATATCTGGAACTCTGTGGGATATGTGCTGTCGGTCAAACTGTCCGAAGCCCAGTTTTCGGGTCAGACCAAGGAACGGCTTTCTTCCCGCCACTGTGCGGGCCTGATCAATCTCCAGGTGCGGGATGCCTTCAGTCTGTGGCTCAACCAGCATGTGGATCTCGGAGAAGCCCTGGCGGAACTGGCCATGGAACATGCCCGGGCCCGGGTGAGAAAATCCAGAAAAGTGACCCGCAAGCCGTCGGCCAACGGCGGCGTCATGCCGGCCAAACTGTCGGACTGCACCAGTGATGATCAGCAGCGGCGGGAGCTGTTTTTCGTGGAAGGAGATTCTGCCGGCGGATCAGCCAAACAGGCCAGGGACCGGCGGTTTCAGGCCATCATGCCCTTGCGGGGCAAAATCATGAACACCTGGGATATGGCACCGCCCGCCATTATGGAGTCCAAAGAGATCCGGGATATTGTCCAGGTGCTGGGCGTGATGCCCGGAGAAGCGGAGCTGTCCCGGATGCGGTACAATAAAATCTGTATCCTGGCGGATGCGGATTCCGACGGCCTGCACATTGCCACGCTTCTGTGCGCCCTGTTTCTCAGGCATTTTCCCGATATCGTGAAAACCGGTCATGTGTTCATGGCCATGCCTCCTTTGTACCGGATCGATGTGGGAAAAGAGGTGTTTTACGCACTGGATGACGAGGAAAGACAAAGCATTGTCAAACGCATCAACCGCCGGAAAAAATCCGGAAAAATTCATGTTCAGCGGTTCAAGGGGTTAGGAGAAATGAATCCGGCCCAGCTCAAGGAAACCACCATTGCCCCTGATTCCCGGCGCCTGGTACAGTTGACCGTCGATGCGGCGGATACCCTGGCCGATGTGTACGAAACCATGGACATGCTTTTGGGAAAAAAACGGGCCAAGGACAGAAAAGAATGGATCGAGGCACAGGGTGACATCAAAGAGATCGAATGACATGAAAGATCAGCCGGTTTCCGATATGGAAGCGCATGAGCAGATCGCTTTTCAGGAGTTTACCAGAAAAGCGTATCTCAATTATTCCATGTATGTGATACTGGACCGGGCCCTGCCCCATATCGGAGACGGGCTGAAACCGGTGCAGCGGCGCATTGTGTATGCCATGAGTCAGCTGGGACTTTCTTCTTCAGCCAAATTCAAGAAATCCGCCCGCACCGTGGGCGATGTGCTGGGTAAATTCCATCCCCACGGGGATACGGCCTGTTATGAAGCCATGGTGCTCATGGCCCAGCCGTTTTCGTTACGATACCCGTTAGTGGAAGGCCAGGGCAACTGGGGGGACCCCAATGACCCCAAATCCTTTGCCGCCATGCGGTATACGGAATCCCGGCTTTCCAGATATGCGGATCTTCTGCTGGATGAACTGGATCAGGGCACGGTGGAATGGGTACCCAATTTCGACGGCACCTTGAATGAACCCCGGCTGCTGCCGGCCCGGCTGCCCAACCTGCTGCTCAACGGCACCACCGGGATTGCCGTGGGCATGGCCACCAGCATTCTGCCCCACAACCTCAGGGAGATGGCCAGGGCCCTGATACTGCTCATTGAAAATGAAAATGCCTCTCTGGATGAACTGCTCAAGCACATCAAAGGTCCTGATTTTCCCACGGCTGCCGAGATCATCACCCCGGCGGAAGAAATCAGGGGCATCTATGATACCGGTTCCGGGCGGATCAAAATGCGGGCCCGGTTCCGCATCGAGGATGGGGATATCGTTTACTTTGCCCTGCCTTATCATGCTTCGGCTGAAAAGATTTATGAACAGATTGCGGCCCAGATGGCGGATAAGAAACTGCCCATGGTCAGTGATATCAGAGATGAATCCGATCATGAAGACCCCACCCGCCTGGTGGTGATTCCCCGGTCCGGACGGGTGGATTTGTCCGCTTTGACCGATCATCTGTTCGCCACCACGGATCTTGAAAAATCCTATTCATTCAATATGAATATGATCGGGATCAATGGGCGGCCTGCAGTGAAAAACTTGAAAACCCTGCTCAAAGAATGGCTGACATTCAGATTCCAGTCGGTGAGAAACAAACTCTCGTTTCAGCTGGACAAGGTGATGACCCGGCTCCACATCCTGGAGGGTTTCCGCACCGTATTTCTGAACCTGGATCAAGTGATTCAAATCATCCGGGAATCCGATCGTCCCAAAAAGGATTTGATCAAAGCGTTTTCCCTGACCCGGGAACAGGCGGATGCGATCCTGGAGATCCGTCTGCGTCAGCTGGCCCGGCTGGAAGAGATCAAAATTCTTTCTGAAATAAACGAGCTGGAAACCCGAAAAAAAGAGATAGACACGCTGTTGAATGATGCGGCGGCTTTCCGGGCGTATATTGTCCAAGAAATTCGATCCGATGCAAAAAAATACGGAGACAAACGCCGGTCGCCCATCAAAGAGCGAAAAGAAGCAGAAGCGTTTTCCGTGACCGATGTCATCGAAGTGACGCCGGTGACCATTATTTTATCTGAAAACGGATGGATCCGATCGGCCAAAGGCCATGACATCGATCCGGAAAACGTCAAGTTCCGGTCCGGGGATTCTCTGCTCTGCCATCTGCGGACCCGCAGTGACAAACCCATTGTTTTTCTGGACAGTTCCGGCCGCAGCTACACGTTGTATTCCCATGTGCTGCCGTCAGCCAGAAGCAACGGCGAACCATTGACCGGTCACCTGTCGTTGCAGAACAACGCCCGGATCTGTTTCATGCTCTCGGAAACCCTGGCTTCCCATTTTCTGGTGGCATCTGACACCGGATACGGGTTTGTCATACAATTTTCCGACTTTCTGACTCATTTCAAAAACGGAAAATCAGTCATCACCCTTAAAAACGATGCCGTCCTGATGCCCCCCTGCCCGGTGACAGTTCTTGAAACCGATTCGGTTGTGGCTGTCACCACCAAAGGCCGGATGCTGATTTTTCCCTTGAGTGAACTGCCCCGGCTGAAAAAAGGGCAGGGAAACAAACTGATCACCATCCCCAGGAAAGAACAGCGGTCTTCAGACCCGGAAAAACTCAAATTTCTGACAACATTGCCTTTCCATGCCAATATTGTTATACATTCAAAAAAACATTCTCTGATACTCAACCCGGGGAATCAGATGGATTATGTCAAAAAGCGTGGAAACAGGGGAAAACTGCTGCCCCGGGGATACCGAACCGTCGATAAACTGGAGGTCCGACTCAATGAAGCATAAAGCGAGTCAATGAAATCGTTTTACTTGAAACATTTTATTTTTCTGAACCTGCTGATTCTGTGCATCTATTTTGTGTATCTGAGTTACTTGGTCCATCACAGGGATCCGGGTCAACCGCACGGAACCCTGGCGCGTATCCAGAAGTCCGGTGTATTGCGACTGATCACGACCCGGTCTTTGAACAACTTTTATTTGTACAAGGGTGAACCCACCGGCTTTGAATACGATCTGGCCCGGGAATTCGCCCGATATCTGCATGTGGACCTGGACGTGGTCACACCGGGCTGGAACAACCTGCTGGTTTATCTGGACCAGGGAAAAGGGGATTTTATCGGTGCCAGCATGACCGTCACCCGGGAACGGCTGGAAAAAGTCGATTTTTCAATACCCTATATGGATGTTCAGCAGCAGGTGATTCATCATGCCCTGGTGTTCGGCCCCAAAGACATTGAAGACCTGGCATTGCGGACCATTCATGTCAGGCGTGACACCTCTTATCATTACCGGCTCAAAGAAATTCAGGATTCCGGCATTGATGTGCGCTTTGTCCTGCATGACAATGTCCCCACCGAAGATCTGATTGCCATGGTCCATGACCGGGAGATCAAATTCACCGTTGCCGATTCCAATGTGGCCCGGCTCAATCAAAGACACATGCCCGATATCCGTATCGGTATTCCCGTCCAGCCAAAAGAATCTGTGGCCTGGGCCGTGCGCAAAAAGGATCAGGAAATGCTCGAGGAAATAAACCGTTTTTTTCTGTATGCCAGAGAATCAGGAACGCTTCAGCAGATCGTCAACAAATATTATGGTGATTCCAACGCATTTGACGTATCTGAATTCAAGACGTTTCATAAACGGATTCAGTATCATCTGCCCAGGTATCAAGATCTCATTGAAACCCAGTCAAAAAAATACGGGTTTGACTGGCGCCTGGTGGCGGCAGTGGTATACCAGGAATCCCGGTTCGATCCCGGAGCAAAAAGCGTAACCCACGTGAGAGGACTGATGCAGGTGACCCGGGCGACCGCCAGGGAAATGGGAATTCAGGATCGGCGGGACCCGGCCCAGAGTGTCACGGCCGGCATCAAGTACTTGAAACAGATGTATGATCGATTTGAAGAGATCGAGGATACGTATCAGCGGATGCTGTTTGCTCTGGCCAGCTACAATGTGGGATTGGGACATGTTCAGGACGCCATGGCCCTTGCCGAAGAAAAAGGCCTTGATCCCCGGATCTGGAATTCCGTAAAAAAAACACTGCCGTTGCTGTCCAAACCCGATGTGTATCAACAAACCAAACATGGATATGCCCGGGGCTGGGAACCCGTAGAATACGTGGAACGGATTCTCACCTGGTATGATATCCTCAAACAGATAGATTTTTCCTGACATGCGGTTGTCCGTATTCACGGCAGTCAGGAACCAACCCGATTTTTTAAAAAGAGTGAAGCCATGACAAGAAAAATTCTGATCAATGCAATGGATCCGGATGTCAGCCGGATCGCAGCTGTCATCGACAGCAAACTGGACCAGTTTCACATTGAAACCCGGGCCAGGGAAGTTACCCAGGGCAACATTTACAAAGGGATCGTCACCCGGGTGGAGCAAAGTCTTCAGGCGGTATTTGTGGATTACGGGGCGGAAAAAAATGGATTTTTACAGAAAAATGAAATCCATCCCGACTATTTTCAGGACGTGGAATCCCGGGACAAGTCGTTGTTCAACCTGATCAAAAAAGGCCAGGAACTCATTGTCCAGGTGGTCAAAGATCCCATCAGCCAGAAAGGGGCCATGCTTACCACCTTCATCTCCCTGCCCGGCCGTCTGGCCGTACTCATGCCCGGCAGCACCACCAAGGGCGTGTCCCGGAAAATCAGTGAGGAGGATGAAAGAAAACGGCTGGCCAAAGTGCTCAAAACCATGGAGATTCCGGAAGGGTTCGGCATGATCGTGAGAACCGCGGGTAAAAATGCCACCAAAACCCAGCTGACCGCGGACCTGAAATATCTGATGCGGGTATGGAAAAATATCGACAAACTGGCCATTGACAATCCGGCACCCTCGCTGCTCTACAAAGAACAGAACCTGGCGGTGCGCTCTCTGAGAGATTATTTCACCACGGATATCACTGAAATTCTGATTGACAACCCGGACATCTATCGGGAAGTCAAGGAATTCATGGCCATGATCGCCCCGAAACAGAAAAAAATTGTCAAACTGTTCAAAGGGGAAAAACCGATATTCACCAAATATCAGCTGGAAGAACAGATCGCCTCCATCTTTAAAAGGGATGTGCCGTTGAAATCCGGTGGATTTCTGGTGATCGAACAGACCGAGGCCCTGGTCTCCATTGATGTGAACTCCGGCAAATCCACCAAGCGGAAAAATATTGAAGAAACCGCCTATCATACCAACCTGGAGGCGGCCGAGGAAGTGGCCAGACAATTGCGTTTGCGGGATATGGGCGGGCTTATTGTGGTGGATTTCATCGATATGCGGGAAAGACGGCACAAGGCGGACATCACCAAATGTCTGAAAAAAAATTTAAAGACCGACAAGGCCAAAACAAAGGTCGGAGGGGTCACGACCTTCGGGCTGCTTGAAATGTCCAGGCAGCGCATCCGGCACTCCATCACCTTCGGCAGCTATGAAACCTGCCGCCACTGTAACGGCCGGGGACAGATCCCATCTGTGGAAACACAGGGACTGGCCGTTATACGTCAATTGAATCTGAAAACGCTGAAGGCGGAAAACAAACAGTTCCAGGTGTACCTGCCCAAAGACGTGGCGTACTATATTCTTAACAAAAAAAGAGAGGACCTCCTTGAAATCGAAACCAAGCGGGAGGTTTTGGTTGCCATTGAGATCGATCCGGAACTGGTCCCGGGCCAGAGCCGGATTACTGACAACGCCCAATAATTAACCATTGGGCGATTCTTGACATCCGTTCCTGTTTTGTGTATCTAAAACAACCTGATATGCGTTTTCAAAGGACACACATGAGTCGAGGCAGAGCGAGTCACAAACCATGGATAGCCATCGGCATGATCGTTTTGGCCGTTCTTTTGATTGTCGCGTATCTGTTTTTACCCCGGAGGACGGAGCCGGTGCCCGAAGCCGGCGTGTCTTCGGTATTGAAAAAAAACAAAACGGAGCGATCCGAACCTGTGGATGCAGCAAAAGCCCTTGATGTATTGGAACCTGTAAGTGCAGCTGAACCTGTAAATGCAGCTGACACTTTAATGCAGCTGATATTGTGGATGTACCGGAACCGGTGACTGAAACACAGGTCTCCACATCCGCCTCGGTGATGCGGACCCGCCCCCGGGTGGTGGAAAAACAGATCGTGAGACCGCCGGTGTATGCGTATGACAATCTGGAGACAGGCTCGGAGTTTGACCGGTTGATGAAAAAAAGATTGGAGGAAACAGGTATAGAAACCAGCCTGGATATGGTAATTCTGTCCAATGAATCCTTTACCATGGGTGATACCACCGTATCCATGCCCGATGTTTTAGAAAAGGCCTGTGCCCAAAAAAAGAAAATTCATGAAACCCGGATTACGGAATTTGAACAAACCGCACTGGAACCGATTCACAGATATGGCATCTATGTGGTCCAGCCCGGCGACAACATCTGGGACATTCATTTCAGTATACTGAAAGAATATTATGCATCCCGGGGTATTCATGTTGCCCGGGATGCGGATGAACCCATGGATACCGGATATTCATCAGGGGTCGGGAAAATCCTGAAATTTTCTGAAATCATGGTCATTATCTACAATGTGTTGGATGAAGAAATCGTGATGGATATTGATCTGATAAAACCGCTGAGTAAACTGGTCATCTATAAATTGGATGAGGTGTTTGAACTGCTCTCGGAAATCGAAGTGAATCAAATAG
This sequence comes from Desulfotignum sp., assembly GCA_011389555.1. Taxonomy (GTDB): domain Bacteria; phylum Desulfobacterota; class Desulfobacteria; order Desulfobacterales; family Desulfobacteraceae; genus Desulfotignum. The sequence continues at coordinate 36,513 of JAABUD010000122.1, forward strand.
ATCAGATTCGATTCGACGGAACGACGCTCTGGATTCCAGCCCCGGAAGCCTGATTTTTAACGTGATTTATTACATTTTTTTAAGGAGGAACGACCTTGATTAGTACAGCATTTGCAATGGGAGCTACCGAAGGACAGGCAGCCGGCGGTTTGGCCGGATTTCTGCCCATCATTATTCTGTTTGCCATTTTCTATTTTCTTCTGATCCGTCCCCAGCAGAAAAAAGCCAAAGAGCATCGGGAAATGATTTCAAATTTGAAAAAAGGAAACCGGATTGTCACTTCCGGCGGAATTTACGGCACCATCACCTCCATCGATGATGCCTCCATCGGCCTTGAAATTGCCGAAAAAGTCAAAATCAAAATATCCCGAGGAAATGTGGCGGCCCTGGTTTCAGATAATGAAACAGCCGTCAAGTCCGAAAAAAACTAATCCTTTGTGCTGGAGCGTGAAGATTGAAACTATTTACCTTAAAGCACGGGTTGATCCTGGTTGTCATTCTGACGGCCATTGTCTGCCTGTTACCAACGTTCACAAACACCTGGCCCCACAAAAAGATCAATCTGGGACTGGATCTGCAGGGCGGGATGCATCTGGTGCTCGAAGTTCAGAACATCAAGGCCGTGGAAGCGGAGCTGGAACGGACCGCCGATGAAATAAAAAAGGAACTGCGCCGGAACAACACCCTGCATCTGGGGGTCAGCCGCCAGGGAAACTCGCTGGTGGCACAATTGCCGGATCAGGAAGCCAAGGCCGCGTTTGAACGGATCATTTCCAAAGAGTTTCCCAATTTGAAAGTGACCACTGCTGCCGGCCAGGACGAATCCATCGGTTTTCAGCTGAGGCTGCCCGATGATGAGATGGAGTTGATTCGTAAGATGGCCACGGATCAGGCCCTGGAAACCATACGAAACCGGATCGATGAGTTCGGTGTCAGTGAACCGGACATACGGATTCAAGGTAATAACCGCATTCTGCTCCAGTTGCCGGGGATCGATGAACCGGACCGGGCCAAGGACCTGATCGGAAAAACCGCCCAGCTGACCTTTCAGCTGGTGGATGAAGATGCCGGTATCGATGCGGCCCTCAAAGGAAATCTTCCTGTGGGAAGTGTGCTTTTATATGAAAAAAAGACAGATCCGGCCACCGGACAAACCACTGAGATTCCCCATGTCATCAAAAAACAGGTGCTGCTGGACGGCAGTCTGCTGGTCAATGCCCGGGTGGAGTTCGATCAGTTTCAGCAACCCCAGGTAGGTATTGAATTCAATCGCAAAGGGGCCCATATCTTTGACCGGATCACCGGGGAAAACATCAAGAAACGCCTGGCCATCATTCTGGACAACACCGTGTACTCCGCGCCGGTCATTCAGGACCGAATCGCCGGAGGCAAGGCGGTGATCACGGGCAACTTCACCATGAACGAAGCCAAGGATCTGGCCATTGCCCTTCGAGCCGGCTCATTGCCCGCGCCCGTGACCATCATAGAAGAACGAACGGTCGGACCGACCCTGGGAGCGGATTCCATCCGCATGGGCATGATCTCCATGCTGGTGGGCGGGGTGCTGATCCTTTTTTTCATGATGATCTATTACCGGAAATCCGGGGTGATCGCCAACCTGGCCCTGGTTTTGAATATCATTCTCATTGGCGGGGGACTGGCTGCATTCCAGGCCACACTGACCCTGCCGGGCATTGCAGGCATCATTCTGACCATCGGGATGGCCGTGGATGCCAACGTGATCATTTTTGAGCGGATCAGAGAAGAGCTTCGATGGGGAAAAACCGCGTCAGCTGCGGTACATGCCGGGTTTGAAAAAGCTGCATTGACCATTCTGGATGCCAATGTCACCACCTTGATCGCGGCCATTGTGCTGTTTCAGTTCGGCACCGGGCCGATCAAGGGGTTTGCCGTGACTTTGGGACTGGGAATCGTTGCCAGCCTGTTCACGGCCCTGGTTCTGTCCAGATCCATTTTCGATCTTGTCTTGCAGAAAAAAACCACCTCATCATTGAGCATATAAAGGAATTATCATCATGCAGCTGATCAAGTCTGATATCAATATCGACTTTCTGGGAAAACGAAACATCGGATTGTTTTTTTCCGGCCTGCTGATCCTGGCCAGTATCATCGGCCTGATCATTCATAAAGGACCCAATTTCGGCATCGATTTTGCCGGCGGCGCATTGGTCCAGGTCAAGTTCGACCGGGACATCTCCATCGGACAGGTACGGGACAGCCTGGCCGTATTGAATCTCAAGGATTTGTCTGTTCAGGATTTCGGTGAACCGCAAACCCATGAATTTTTGATTCGGACCGCCAATACCGAAACCCGGGAGGGCGGCCTGGCCCAGACCGTGGCAGGTGCCATCGAGCAGGGAACCGGGTTGACCCCGGAAATCCGGCGCATGGAAATGGTGGGCCCCCAGGTGGGAGACGAACTGAAAAAACAGGCCCTTCTGGCCATCTTTTATTCATTGTTGTTCATTACCATTTATATTTCCGGCCGGTTCGAGCTGAAATGGATTTTGTCCGGTGTGACCGCCGGGGCCATGATGGCGGTGGTGTATTTTCTGTCTGTGTTCAATGTCAGCATGCCGATGTTAATCACGGGTGCGCTGGTGGTGTCTCTGGGACTGTTCTGGCGGCTCCGGCTCAAATATGCCATGGGAGCCATGATCGCTTTGATTCATGATGTATTCATCACCGTGGGGATATTCTGTATTCTCAATCTGGATTTTTCCCTGCCCATCATTGCGGCCCTGTTGACCATTATCGGGTACTCATTGAACGATACCATCATCGTGTTCGACAGAATCCGGGAAAATATCAAAGGAGAATCCAGCAAAAATGCGTTGCCGGCCCTTTTCAACCAAAGCATCAACCAGACATTGTCCCGGACGATTCTGACCTCTTTGACCACGTTGGTCGTCCTCCTGGCGTTGTTTTTTCTGGGGGGAGAAATCATTCACAATTTTGCCTTTGCCATGATTGTCGGGGTATTGATCGGAACCTACTCTTCCATATTCGTGGCAACGCCCATTGTTCTTTCCGCATCTTTGAAACGGATCGAGGGATGACCTTTTTTTTGACAGAACTCAGCCCGGCCTCTGGTTTGGAATGAATTCAGATGCTGACAAATATCTGCCCTGGTTTATTCTAAGAGAGATTCCCGGTGTGGGAAATCAGTTATACCTTCGCCTGCTCCAGACCTTTGGCGGTCCGGAGCAGGCGCTTTCAGCCGACGGTGACTCCCTGGCCGAGATTCCGGGCATGTCACACAAAGCCCTTGGCGGGATCACACATGTCAAACCCTATATGGCGCTGGCTGAAAAAGAACTGCGCAGAACCCTGGATTATGGCATTTCCATTCTCACGATCCAGGACGACTCCTATCCATCACTGTTAAAAAATATTTCCGATCCCCCGCCGTTATTGACATTCAAGGGGGTTTTTGATGAACATGCCGCCTGTATCGCAATGGTGGGATCCCGGGCCGGATCCAGCTACGGCATCTCCACAGCCAGACGTCTGGCATTCAAACTGGCGGAAAACGGATTCTGTATCGTCAGCGGTATGGCCAGGGGCATTGACACGGCCGCCCATGCAGGGGCCCTGGACAGCACCGGTAAAACCATTGCCGTGCTCGGATCCGGGCTGAATACCATTTATCCCCGTGAAAACAGGGCGTTGTTTCATAAAATTCAGGAACGCGGTGCCGTGTTCACGGAATTTACGCTTGACACGGATCCGTTTCCGTATAATTTTCCTGTCAGAAACCGGATCATTGCCGGACTGTCCTGTGGAACCATTGTGGTGGAAGCCGCCAGAAAAAGCGGTTCTCTGATTACCGCCAGGCTGGCGGCGGAATACAACCGCGAGGTGTTTGCCGTTCCCGGCAGCATTGCATCGCAAAAAAGTCAGGGAACCCATTTTTTATTGAAACAGGGAGCCAAGCTGGTTGAAAGTGAAGCCGATGTGGTAGAAGAATTGTCTCATCTGGTTCATGGTGAACCGGCACCGGGAACCAGCCGGCAGAATGCGCCTGAAACGCCGGACGGTCCCATGGCGCTGGGTCGTGACAAAAAAAACGTTTTACAGATTCTGGATGCCTATCCCCAGCATATCGACCAGATTATTGAGATCAGCCGGATGCCCAGTGATGCGGTATCTGCCATTTTACTGGAACTTGAATTGTCAGGAAAGATCAAACATCATCCCGGCAATTATTTTTCTTTATCATAACAAGGAGTTGTTTTGGCCAAACCGCTTATCATTGTCGAATCCCCGACCAAAATCAAAACGTTGAAAAAATATGTGGGAAAAGATTTCCAGGTGGCTGCCAGTTCCGGTCATATCCGGGACCTGCCCGTGAAAAAACTGGGAATCGATGTGGAAAACAATTTTACAGCCGAATATGTCAATATCAAGGACAAATCCAATGTCATCTCCCAGTTGAAAAAAATCGCCAAAGACTGTGATGATATCTACCTGGCGCCTGACCCGGACCGTGAAGGAGAGGCCATTGCATTTCATATCATGGATATTCTGAAAAAAAAGGACCGCCGGTTTCACCGGGTCCTCATCCATGAACTCACCCAGAAAGGCATTGAAGATGCCTTGAAAAAACCGCTGAACCCGGATGAAGACAAATACAATGCCCAGCAGGCCCGGAGAAAACTGGACCGGCTGGTGGGATACCAGGTCTCTCCGTTGCTGTGGCAGAAAATCCAGCGGGGGTTGAGTGCCGGACGGGTCCAGTCCGTGGCCGTGAAAATCATCTGTGACCGGGAACGGGAGATCCGCGGTTTTGTTCCGGAAGAATACTGGACCCTGACCGCAGACTTGATGGCCCAGGCGCCGCCCGGTTTCAACGCGGCCCTGGTGAAGATCCGCCGGAAAAAAGCCAGGATCCAGAATGAGGCCCAGGCACAAAAAATTGTCTCCGACCTCCAGACGGCCCAATTTCAGGTGGATGAAATCAAGAACAAAACCCTCAAACGCAATCCATCTCCACCGTTCATCACCAGCAAGCTGCAACAGGATGCCATCAATCGGCTGCGGTTCTCCGCCAAAAAAACCATGGTGGTGGCCCAGCAGCTGTATGAAGGTATCGACATCGGTACCGGAGGACCGGAGGGGTTGATCACCTATATGCGAACCGATTCCACGCGGATCGCACCGGAAGCGGCCCAGGAGGCATTGACTCTGGTTTCCCAGACCTATGGCCGGGAATATGCCATGACCCACCCCCGGCAGTTCAAGAATAAAAACAAGGCCCAGGATGCCCATGAAGCCATTCGCCCCACATCGGTGTTCAATGTCCCTGATAAAATCAAGCCCCATTTGACCGATGATCAATACGCCCTGTATGACCTGATCTGGAAACGGTTCGTGGCCTCCCAGATGGCCCGGGCAGTGATCGACCAGAAAGCCATTCTCATCAAAGCAGGAGATTACCTGTTTTCCGTGAGCGGCTCCACGGTGAAATTCAGTGGTTTCATGGCATTGTATGATACACTGGAAACCAAATCAGAGAACGATATCCAGACCCTTCCCCAGGTCAAGGAAAAAGAGTGGCTGACATGTGAAAAAATAAATCCCAGACAGCATTTCACCAAACCACCCCCCCGGTTTTCCGAAGCGTCGCTGGTCAAGGAACTCGAGAAAAACGGCATCGGCCGGCCCAGCACGTATGCTTCCATTATCAGCGTGATCCAGGACAAGGGGTATGTGGAACTGGTGAAGCGCTATTTTTGTCCCAGCGAACTCGGATTTATTGTCAACGACCTTCTGGTGGCATCGTTTCCCGAGCTGCTGGATATCTCATTCACGGCCCAGATGGAGACCAATCTGGACAATGTGGAGAGCGGAACACTGGATGAAGTGGAGCTGCTCTCCCGGTTTTACAATGATTTCAGCCAGACCCTGGAAACGGCCAAACAGCAGATGGTCAGCGTCAAGGGCGTGGGTATCAAGACCGAGCTGTCCTGTCCCTCGTGCGGACAGCCGCTGCATATCAAAATCGGAAAAAACGGCCATTTTCTGGCATGCTCCGCTTATCCGGACTGCACCTACACCCGCAACTACACCCGGGATGAAAACGGCCAGATCTCCATTGTCGAAAAACAGGTGGACGATACCCCGGTCAAGGACTGCCCGGAATGCGGAAAACCCATGGTACAGAAAGACGGCCGGTTCGGGCTGTTTCTGGCCTGTACCGGATATCCGGAATGCACCCACACGGAATCGGTGATGTCGGAAAACAACAACAGGGATATCGGCATGGACTGCCCGGAACCCGGATGTTCAGGCCGGATCGTTGAAAAAAAATCCAAACGCGGTAAAGTTTTTTACGGGTGTTCCCGGTACCCGGACTGTACGTTTGCCAGCTGGGACAAACCCGTGGCCTCACCCTGCCCCGAATGCAAGGCCCTGTTTCTGGTTGAAAAAGAAACCAAGCGGGACGGCCGGTTTCTCAAGTGCAACACTTCCGGATGCGGATATAAGCAAAAGAGGTAGCCCGGCTTCAGATCATGCATTGACCCGTTCCACATAGGTCTTGGTACGGGTATCGATTTTAATCATCTGCCCTTCATTCACAAACGGCGGAACCTGCACCTCGAACCCGGTCTCCAGGGTAGCGGGTTTGGTGCTGCCGGTGGCGGTGTCTCCCTTGGCCCAGGGTTCGGTTTTGGTGACCATCAGGTTGATGAAGTTGGGAAGGGTCACGCCAATGGGGTTCTGGTTGTGCAGCAACACGGTACACACCGTGTTTTCTTTCAACAGATCGATGATTTCCTCGAGCTGGTCCCGGGTCAGAAAAATCTGTTCATAGTTGCCGGTGTTCATGAAACAATAGGAAGATTTGTCCGCATACAGATACTCCATTTCCTGTTCCTCCAGGTCCGCTTTTTCAAACTTGTCACCCGACCGAAAGGTTCTTTCGAACTGGGAACCGGTAATCATGTTCTTGAGCTTGCATTTATACAGGGACTGGCCTTTTCCGGGTTTTTTGAACTCAAAGTCGACAATGACATAAGGATCTCCATCGATTTCGAATTTCAATCCCTTTCTCAAATCAGATGCTAAATACATGCAGGTTTTCTCCTGTCTGGTTACTGATTGGTTGTAAATATTGTAATCTTGAATGGGCCAATAAAACATAATAACGATCCATTGGCAAGAACCAGATAAAAACACCTTGCATTTTAAGGCCATTTATAGGAAAAATTATGATTTAGAAAATTTTATTCATGAGGAAAAACAAAACCATGATTGTTGTCATTGATTTCGGTTCCCAGTTCAATCAACTGATTGCCAGACGGGTCAGGGAGCATAATGTCTACTGCCAGGTGGAGCCGGCGGATATCCCCATTGACCGGATCAAGGCCCTGAATCCCAAAGGCATCATCCTTTCGGGCGGGCCGTCCAGTATTTATGAACAAGACAGCCCCGCCGTCGACAAAGCCCTGTTTGAACTGGGCCTTCCGGTATTGGGGATCTGCTACGGGATGCATTCCATGATCCATACATTGGGCGGAGAGATCCGGCGAACCCAAAAAAGAGAATACGGATTTGCCCGATTGCAGATCCAAGCGGACTCGCCCTTGTTCAAGGACATGCCGTCGGAATTTCAGTGCTGGATGAGCCACGGGGACTCCGCCGGGGCCCTGCCGGATGGATTTGACGTGACCGCTGCCACGGAAAACACCCCGATTGCGGCAGTGGCGCATCCTGAAAAACAGTTGTACGGGCTTCAGTTTCATCCGGAAGTGGAGCATTCCATCAACGGATCATTGATGATCAGACACTTTTTGTTTGATGTATGCAAATGTGAAAAAAACTGGACCATGGCCTCTTTTTCAGAAGGGGCCATTGAACAGATCAAAGATGCGGTCAAAGACAAAAAAGTGATCATGGGGCTTTCGGGCGGTGTGGATTCATCCGTGGCCGCGACCCTGATCCACAAAGCCATCGGTAAAAATTTGCACTGCATTTTTGTGGACAACGGCCTGTTGCGGCACAATGAAAAACCCCAGCTGGAAAAACGGCTGGGCAGCAACCTGGACATGAATATCCGGTTTGTGGATGCGTCTCAAACGTTTCTGAATGCCCTCAAAGGGGTCACGGATCCGGAAGCCAAACGAAAAATCATCGGCAATGAATTTATCAAGGTATTTGAAGCCGAAGCCCGCAAAATCCCGGGAGCCGCGTTTCTGGGACAAGGCACCCTGTATCCGGATATCATTGAATCCAAGTCCGCTTTCGGGGGTCCGACGTCCATCATCAAATCCCATCACAATGTAGGGGGACTGCCGGAAAAAATGCAACTCAAGCTTATCGAGCCGTTGCAGCTGCTGTTCAAGGACGAGGTCAGAAAACTGGGCCTGGCTCTGGGCATTCATGAAGAACTGGTCTGGCGCCAGCCCTTTCCCGGTCCCGGTCTGGCCATCCGTATCATGGGAGAAATCACGTCAAAACGACTGGATATATTGAGACAGACCGATGTGATTCTGCTGGAAGAAATCCGGAACGCCGGTCTTTACCGCAAATTATGGCAGTCGTTTGCCGTGCTGTTGCCCATCAAAAGCGTCGGGGTCATGGGAGACAAACGAACGTTTGCCTATTGCGTGGCGATCCGTGCGGTGACCAGCAGCGATGCCATGACCGCGGACTGGGCTAGACTGCCCCATGATCTTTTGGGGAAAATTTCCAATCGGATGATCAATGAGGTGGAAGACATCAATCGCGTGGTATACGATATCACCTCCAAACCGCCGGGCACCATTGAATGGGAATAGACACCCCCATGTTTCAGGAACCCGGAAATTCGAAGAGGTACGGACCTTATGAGCCTGAAAGACTATAGAACCGATGCATCGGACCTTCCCCGGGAGGATCCGGACACCTTGCCCCCGTCCTCTTCTTTGCATCTGAAAGACCGAAATTCGTTGAAAATTGACAAATTATCCACCCGGGTGACCATTATTACCATCATTCTGCCAATCCTCATTGGTGTGGTTTTGTTTTTCATCTACCTGGATATGAAAGATCAGGTAATGGATGTGGATACCGCCAAAGATACCCGGGTCAACTATCTGTCCCGTCAGCTGGAAGAAAAAATGAACGCCCTGGATATGCGCATTGCCAAGAACCGGTTTGATCTGGATGAAAAACTGCCGGTGCTGGAACAAAAAACCGGTTCTCTGGCGGAGCAGCTGGAACAGCTGGCAGCATCCAAGGCAGATGTCACCACCCTGGACACCGGTCTCTCACAACTGGAAGACCAGCTGGCCCGGCAGGATCGCCGGATCCAGAACAATGCCGACCAGGATCAGGCCAATCTGGCGGAACTGGAACGGATCAATTCATCGTTGCGTTCTGCCATGGATGAAAACCAGGCTCAATTTAAAAAAGAGGTCCGGACCCTGAAACAAGAGATGACATCCTTTCAGGCCTTGAAAGAGGAAGTGGCATCCCTTCAGACCCAGAGGCAGGAGCTGATCTCTGTTCAGGAACAATTGGACGAAAAAAGTCTTGATCTGGAACGGCTTAAAAAACAGGTAAGCCTTTTGGAAAAACAGCACAAGGAACTGGAAAATCAGTTCATGACCCGAAAAGAGGTCGACCGGCGATTGACCGAACTTCAGAACGATGTCAACCAAACGCTGAAAAATCTGGAAAATCAGGTCACATCACCGTCGCTTCCAATTCCGGACTCCATCTCGGAAGAAACCCTGACACAATGAACTTTTTTTGAATCGCATTGAATTATTTGAACAATTGGGGTATACTCAGATCATATTTCCCGGATCACCTAACTGATACAAGGACAACTGGCTGTTATGTCCAAACAACACCCCGAGTGCCCTCTATACAACCACTCCACCTGCAGAGAACTGCACAATCCCAAGCTTTGCGCCATCATTCGCGAAGATCGAACCTGTCTTAAAAAAAAGCAGAAACCCAAAAAAAAAGACCGGTCTTTTTCTTCGGATCCAGCGGATACGGCCGCTATCTGACTTTCAACCGGTCCCCCGGATGGATCACTTTTTTGTAGGATATTTTGTTCAGTCGCAGCAGTTCCGCTAAAGTCATTCGATAGGATCGGGCGATACCTGTCAGACTTTCCCCGGGTTTGACCACGTGAATCCGGACCGGTGACGTTTTCTGCCAGTCTGCGTATAGCCGGGAAAACCGGGCATGAAACCCCGCTTCACTGTCAGCCGGCACCTGGATGCGGATCGGACCGGGTGACAGGTAATATCCCCGGATATCCGGATTCAGCTCTTTAAAGGTTTTGAACGAGATGTCCGCCGCTCTGGCAATGATCAGTACGGGCACTTGTGTTTCCAGTGTGAGATCCAGGGCAGCCAGGTTCAGCTGAGGGTACCGGTCTTCGGGATTCAGATGAAACCCGTATTTTTCCGGATGCTCAAGGATCAGTTTGGCGGCAATGATTTTAAACAGATACTGCTGGGTTTCAAGCGGCAGGTACAGGTCAAAATAGTTGTGGGTCTGCTGGGCATCGATTTCCACTGCCAGGCCATGTTCGCCCATATTATAGGCGGCCAGGGCCAGAAAAATGGACCCGAATTCAGCTGTCAGTTTTTTCAGATACAGACAGGCCGCCCGGGTTGATTTCCAAATATTTCGCCGTTCATCCATTTGATTGTCGATTTGCAGGCCATACTTGAGGCCGGTGGATTTGAGAAACTGCCAGTATCCCACGGCATGGGCAAACGATCGGGCATGGGGTCTGAGCGCACTTTCAATGACCGGCACATATTTCAGGTCGTCCGGCATCTGTTCTTCGGCCAGAATCTTCTGGATAGGAGGAAACAGCCGGGCCGCCCGCTTCATCCACAAAATCACCTGGGGACGGTTCCATAAAATCAAGAGCATTTCTTTTTCCATGGCTGCTTTCACCATGGGATCTTCCAGAGGAACCGGTATGCCGCAAAATGCAAGCGGGTCCGGAAACCGGATGCTCTGGATCAAAGAAGGGACCGGTTCCATATCAATATCCATACCCGGAGCCTCACGGGAGAACGACTCCGGGATGACGATTCCCGTTCCCAGAAAAACCCAGATCAGACAGACGGCTGAAAAATATCGCATGTTCACCTCACAGATAAATGATGTTGACTGCTGGATCATCATGTCAAAACGGACCTGAAAAGTCAATTCACACCCGGTGGGGTCCGGCGTGGAAGTTGCCTTTTTGAATCATTTCTGATATGCCTTACTCTGCAAAAAACGATATGACGGTATAAGGAACCACCATGCATTCCTTTGTAAAAGAGTTGATTGTCAAGGCGGGCGATATCTGTCTGGCGGAACAGGGGAAACTCACGTTGCAGTCCCTTGAGTTCAAAAACCGAAAAGATTTGGTCACCGCCACAGACAAGCAGGTGGAAGCGTTTGTGATTCAACGGATTCAATCCCGGTTTCCGGATCATGGGATTTGGGGCGAAGAAACCGGCCAGACGTTGACCGAAAGCGATTATTGCTGGATCATCGATCCCATCGACGGCACCACCTCATTTTTTCATGGACAGCCCTATTACGCCATCAGTATTGCCCTGAAAAAAAAGAATGACATTGTTCTGGGAGCTGTGTATGCTCCGGCGTTGGGACAGTTGTTTCATGCCCGCAGAAACCGGGGAGCCTGGTTGAACGATCATCGTATCCAGGTTTCTGCCACAACCACGTTGACCGATGCGGTCATGGCCACCGGGTTTGCATGTCTTCGCGCAGGCCAACCAAACAACAACCTGGTACATTTCAACCGGATTGTGCCGCAGTTGCGGGATATCCGCCGGTGCGGCTCTGCTGCCATCGACCTGTGCTATGTGGCGGCCGGTAAAGTGGACGGGTTCTGGGAAATGAATTTGAATATCTATGATGTGGCCGCAGGAATCCTCATGGTAACCGAAGCACAAGGCGTGGTCACTGATTTCACGGGAGGCCCGGATTTTCCAAAAAATGGTATTGTGGCGGCCAATCCGGTATTGGCGGACATTTTGAGATCTCAATTGACGTCATGACCTTTGATGTGACAGAGGAATAATTTTTTATGACCATTCAGTGGTTCCCCGGCCATATGCGGGAAACAAAAAAATGGTTGCTGCAGTCGGCAGCCAAAGCAGACGTTATCATGGAGATGCTGGATGCCCGGATTCCGCTGGCCAGTGAGAATCCCTGGATGGAAAAATTCTGCCGCCATACCCGGCGGGTGAAAATTCTCAATAAAATGGATCTGGCCGATCCCCGGGTGACGGAACAATGGCTGACGTTTTTTGAAAAACAGCGCAATGTCCGGGCCATTGCCATCGATGCCACGGACCGGTTTCGGGCGGCCAAAGCCCTGGAATACGCCATCGAGCGAGTGCCACACAATCGGGCCAGAAAGCGGAAAGTCATGGTGGCCGGCATTCCCAACACAGGAAAATCCACACTTTTGAACACCCTGGCCGGAAAAAAAATCGCCAAAACCGGCAACACGCCGGCCATCACCCGACATCAGCAGCGGACCGGTTTGCGAAACAATATCGACATGTATGATACCCCCGGGATTCTCTGGCCGGTGATTGAACCGCCGCAACGGGCCTATGCCTTAGCCGTCACGGGCGCTATTTCAGATACTGCACTGGATTTTCAGGATATTGCCTGGTTTGCCGCCAGACTGCTTTTACACCGATATCCGGAACAGCTGAGGGCCCGGTACCCGTTTCTGGATCCTTTGCCTGGTGATGAAGCCGGGTTGCTGGAACAAATCGGGGCTGCCAGGGGGTGCCTGAAGGCAAAAGGACAAATCGATTTTCACAAGGCCGCCACCGTCCTGATTCAGGATTTCCGGTCCGGCAAAATTGGAAGAATAAGCGTAGAAACCCCGTTTGACATATCAGATGATGAGGAAACAAAACAGTGACTCGACCGTTGAACAACCCATTGACCCTTTGCTTGAAACATGTGCTGACCGCCTTGCTGTTCCTGTCGGTTTTGCTGGTACTGACATGGACCCCGACGCTGTCTGCCCAACCGGCCCGGCTGACCCCTGAAAGACACCATGCCATTCAGTGCATCCGGATTGTATCCGCGCTTGAGCGCTATCATTACCTGGAAAAAAAACTGGATGATGCCCTGTCTGAACAGATCTTTGATCGATATATCAAATACCTGGATCCATCCCGTCACCTGCTGACCCGGGATGACCTGAAAGAACTGGAAAAATACCGCCAAAAATTTGACACGGATCTGAAGCGCGGCAACCTGAAAACCGCATATGAGATTTACAATCTGCACCATCGCCGGGCCACTCAGCGGTATGCATACATTCTGGATCTGCTGGAAAAACCGGTTTCTTCTTTCTCTCTCAATTCCCGGGATTTTCTGGTGGTGGACAACACCCAGCGACCCTGGCAATCCAGTGAAGATGATTTGCGTCCTTTGTGGGAAAAAGAACTGATCCATCACATCATCACGCTCGAACTCGATGATCACTATACCCGGGCGGATGTGTCGGAAACCCTGGAAAAAATATATACGACCCGACAGACCCGGCTGTCCCAGACCACCACCGATGATGTGTTTCAATTGTTCATGAACTGCGTCACCGAAAGCTTTGATCCCCATACCCAGTATTTCCCGCCACGGGTATCAGAAGATTTTGATATCCATATGCGGCTTTCCCTGGAGGGGATCGGGGCCGTGCTCCAGACCGAATATGAATATACCAAGATTGTCAGCCTGGTTCCCAAGGGGCCGGCGGACAAATCCAGCCGCCTGATGCCCGGAGACAAGATCATCGGGGTGGGCCAGGGGGAAACCGGTGAAATCAAAGACACCATCGGTCTGCGGATCGATGAAGTGGTCAAATTGATCCGGGGCCCGAAAAACACGGTTGTCCGTCTAAAAATCATTCCTGTAAAGAAAAGCGATTCCACCACCATTGTCAGTATTACGCGCGACACTGTGAAACTGGAGGAACAATCCGCCAAAAAACAGGTAAAAACCGTGGTTTCAGGCAAGAGAAACTATAAAATAGGCATCATTGAAATCCCTAACTTCTATATCGATTTCGAGGCCTATCACCGAGGCGATCCCCAGTATAAAAGCACCACTTCGGATGTGAAACAATTGTTGTTTGAACTGGCCGAAGAAAACATTGACGGTCTGATCATCGACCTGCGGGACAACGGCGGCGGGTCGCTCAAAGAGGCCAGTGATCTGACCGGACTTTTTCTCACGTCCGGCCCCACGGTGCAGATCCGCACCAAAAAGCAGACGACCCGGCTGTATGACGAAGACCCGGATATCCAGTATACCGGACCCTTGCTGGTGTTGATCAATCGTATGAGCGCCTCTGCCTCGGAAATTTTTGCCGGCGCCATCAAAGATTATCACCGGGGAATCATCGCGGGAACCCGGAGTTTCGGCAAAGGCACAGTGCAGGAACTCAAGCCGCTGGGAGACGGAAAGCTCAAGCTCACATCCGCCAAGTTTTACCGGGTTTCCGGTAAAAGCACCCAGCACCGGGGCGTGATACCGGATATTTTGTTTCCCAAAATCTACAAATCCGAAGAAACCGGAGAAAGTTCCCTGGACGGGGCCCTGCCTTGGGATACCATCTCCCGGGTTCCTTTCCGGTCATACCGGTCTTTAACGCCTTTGTATACGTCTCTTATCCAAAAATTTCAGCAGCGGCGCCTTCGGGATCCCGGCATGATCTATCTTGAAAAACGCCTGGCATTGACTTCGCAGCAAAAGACAAATATTCGTCTGCCCCTGGACATCGATGCCCGAAAGCAGCAGAGAATCGAGGATCAACAGACTGAACTCGAAATAGAAAATGAATATCTGGCCGCCCGGGGAAAAGACCCCATCCCCACCCTGGAAGACCAGGAACCCATTTTGAACCGGTATAAAGAGATCCTTTTGCAGCAGGCCGAAAAAATCATGGCAGACATGATCCTTTCGGCCCGACAGCAGGGGTATGCATGGTAGTCAGACGAATTTGTCTGTATAGTGCCGCCGCCCTGACGGCAGTGATTCTGCTTGCATTTCTTTTTCTGGAACCGATTCTCAATGCACCTCCGGTCAAGCCCTGGATCGTGAATCACATTGAAAACCGGGTCGGTACAAAAATCGATCCAAAACAGGTGACGTTTCTGCTGACTCCCCAGCCCGGTATTCAGGTTGACGACGTGACACTGCCTTTGACCCGGCACATGGAATTGTCCGTGGATGACGTTCACCTGAATCTGGACGTAAGTGCGCTGTTGAAACGAAAAATTGAGATTTCCGGCATTTTTTTAAAGGACCTGGGTATCCAAACCCTGCCGGGTGAAAACAAATCCGGTTTGACCTTTCATGCCCCCCTTGACTTTCAATTTCCCAAACAGCGGATCCAACAAATATTCGCCCTGCTTCCGGACAGTGAAAACCAGTTACAGATCCATCTGGAAAATACGGGCACCCAGCAGTTTTCAGCGCTCAAGGGCAGCCTGTGGATTTCCAAAATTGATGAGACCATGCAGTTTGACACACAGATTAAAGACCTTCATGTGACAAAAGACTGGCTGGCCCGGTTTTTCTCTGCACCGGATTTTCTGATTGACCAGCTGGCATCAGAAGCCGCCCGCCTGCATGTCCGGCTGAATCCTGACACCGGAATATCCGGCGACCTCTGGCTGGACCGGTTTGACATCGCTTCACACCGGCTGACTCCTGATTCCATCTCAGGCTCCCAGGTGCAGATGCATTTTTCCTATTTGCCGGATCAGGTGTCTTTTCATGTTGACCCCACCCAATTGAAATATCCGTCCGCACAGGTGGCCATGGCATTTTCAAACAGCCGGACCCGCAAAGAAACCGCATTGACATTCACAGGCGATCAGATAGACATTTCCCAGGCCCGGGAGGCGACCCTGGCGCTGGCACCGGAAAATCAGGTGGTGAAGCCGTTGTTCGACATATTGCGAAAAGGCCTGGCAAATGACGTGTCCGTGGGGTTTACCGCCACATCCTGGGACTCCTTGTTTGATCCCGGGCACCTGATTCTGGATGGCAATGCCCGAAGTGCACTGATTAAAATACCGAACACGCCGTTGATGGCCGAAAATGTAGCCGGCAACGCCAGCGTGTCGGACGGCATCCTGACCATTAATGCCCGAAACGGCCGCATCGATCAATCCGATATTCAGCAGGGGCGGCTTACCATCGATCTGCTGCATTCATCCCATGTACCGTTTACCGGTGAATTCGATCTGGATGTGAACCTGGCTGAAGTGCCGGCCGTGTTGATCCGCCTGTTGCCGGATTCAATGCTGGCAACCGAAATGGCCCGGGTGACAGACCTGAAGGGACAGGCGGATGCCCGGTTGACACTGGCCGTTGAAAACGATCAACCGGATCTGTTGGTTTCAGTGACCACAAAACCGTTTTCAGCGACCGGATTTTATGATCGGATTCCCTTTCCCCTGATGATTTCCCAGGGGATGGTCGTTTATGAAAATGACCAGATCCGGATCAGCGGATTGTCCGGAAATATCGGTGAAAGCCGGGTCACTGACGTGTCGGCCAAGGTCATGCTGGATGAAACCCCTTTGCTGGATCTGTCTGCCAGGGGCCTGGACCTCGACATTCAGGAAATCTGGCCGAAACTGTCGTTATGGAAACCGGTCCGTTCCCGCATGGAACCGGTGACAGATATGTCCGGACAACTGATTGTCAGCCGCCTCCACTATAAAGGCCCGATGTTTGAATTACATCAGGGTGAATTCAATATTGCGGGCACAGGTCAGGATATCCGGATCGGAATTTCTTCCAGACCCCATGAGATTCATCAGATGTCCGGTGCGTTTGACGTGTCTGAAAACGCGATGGACATTTCTGATCTGTCTGCGCAAATCACCGGCCTGGACTGGTTGTCCGACCGGGTCTCTCCGGCGTATACGGCCGGTATCGCCCTGCCCTTGTGGATTAAATCCGGCAGAATCCAGATGGATGACAAACAGATGTCCGTGTCCGGGAAAGCGGAATTGGCACCCAATATTGAGTTCTCCATTCAATTGACAGGGAAAGGACCGGCAAAGCTGACACCGGAACGGATTGCGCTTGAACACAAACCGTTGACCGATGCCGTGATGCTGTTCACCCGGCACCCGAAATACACACAAATCCGGTTTAAAGGGATTCTGGATACCCGGACCCTGGATATGGTTCTGGACAAACACGCGTTGTTCCATCAGCGTCTGATGTCTCTGACCCGGGGACAGCCGGTGGAAATCGTTGCAGATCCAGATGAAAACCTGCACATCAGCGCTCGATTTGTTCAACTGGACACCTTGATATCACTTCTGGGAAGATCTTTTTTCTCAGGCATACCTTTTCAGTTTTCGCAAAAAAATCTGCATATCCAGGCGGACCGGCTGGCCTATAAAAAGTTTGAGTTTTCCCATGTGGCGGCACTAGTCACAGGAAAAGGGCATCAACCCGACATTCAGTTGCTCACTGCGGATTTCTGTGGTGCAACGATTGCCGGCCGGATGCGCCTGGATCTGACATCCCCTGATCTTCAAACGAAGACGGATTTAACGATCACCGCATCAAATCAAAAGAATATCGCCACCCTGCTTTCCTGTTTTTTCCCGGGAATAGACCTGATGAATGGTGGATACTCGTTGAATGCGGATTTGTCCGGAACCGGATCCGTGAAAACCCTTCATACTGATCTCACCGGAGACATTTCATTTGAATCCGAAAAAGGGCGGATTTATAAAATGACCCTGTTGTCCCGGCTGCTGTCGGTATTAAATATTTTGAAACTGCCGGATATCCGCCAGGAAGGGTTCCGGTATCGCAGTATTCAGGTGAACGCACAAATGAAAAACGGCACCATTCATCTGGAAAAAGCGGTGATTGATGCGGAAAACATGGCCTTGTTTTTTACAGGCGACATCCATCCGTTTGAAAACCGGCTGGATCTGACCTGTCTGGTGGCACCCTTTAAAACCATTGACACCCTTGTGCAATTCATTCCGGTGGTCAATACCATCCTGAGCGGCCGTCTGGTGTCATTTCCGGCAAAAGCCACCGGTGCCATTGATGATCCGGTCATAACACCTTTGCATCCTTCTGCCGTGGGAGAAGGACTGATCAATATGTTCACCTCTTTGCTGACGTCACCGATTCGATTGTTTGAAAGAACGCCCTGACATGTCTTTTGATCCGATATTTTCCCAAAAAATGCTTCTGCCTTATTCAGTGATGGGCGCCAACAACCATGTCCGCATGGATCGGCTGCTGTCTGTTTTTCAGGACGCAGCCGGTATTCATGCGCATCAGATGGGGGTCAGCGGATTTGATCTGGCCCAAAAACAGGTGAAATGGGTGATTTCCCGGTACCAGATCCGGGTGAATCAGCCGCTGCAATGGCCGGGTCCCTATGAATTGAGAACCTGGCGGTTTCCCTGGAAAAACCTGTATGAAATCCGTCAGTTTGAAATACTTTCCCCGGACGGTGTTCCCCACATCCAGGCATTGTCGGTCTGGGTCATGGTCAAAGCGGCAAACACCCGGCCGGTCAGGCTGTCTTTTCATATGCCCCCGGAATTGATGACCCAGACCGGCACACCACCGGATCTATGGGCCAACACGTTTGATTTCGTCCAGTGGGATCATGAAACGCAGTTTCCTGTCCGGGTCCATGACCTGGACATGAACCAGCATGTGAACAACACGATTTATACAACCTGGGCGCTTGAAACCCTGCCCATGCCCTGGCTGTTTAATCATGTGCCGGTGACTCTGGTGATCAATTTTCTCAAAGAAACGTTCTACCCGGGAACGGTGTCGGTTAAAACCTGTGTATCGGATCACACAGACCCGGTGACAACCCGACACGGTATTTTTAATGAATCCGGCGATGAAACACTGGCTGTGCTCACTTTGACCTGGAACCCCAATTCCCATGTCCCTGTTTGACGACACGCCGGATCCCCGGGAAGAGAAGCTGTTTCAGACCGCGTTGCGCTATCTGGCCATCCGACCCCGCAGTGTCGGGGAAATGACCGGATATCTGGCAAAAAAAAGTCAGGATCCGGCACACATCTCTACTGTCATTGACCGGTTGAAGCAATACCGGTATCTGGATGATGAAGAATTCGCCCGGATCTTTATTGAAAACCGGAAAAGAAACCAACCCAAATCAAAGTTCGCGCTTACCCGGGAACTCAGACAAAAAGGCATCCGCTCCCAAATCATCAGCGATCTGCTTGACTCATATGATGATATGCAGATGGCGGTCACAGCGTTGGCCGCCCGATATCAAAGATGGCACCATCTGGATCCGGAAGTCCGGCAGAAAAAAGCGGTGAACTATCTGCGCTACAGGGGATTTAATTATGAGGCGATCCGGTTTGCCTGGGAACAGGTCGCCAAAGATACGGATTTTAACGGTTAAGGGGGCTTTGGTTTGAGCCCTGCCCCCTTTCCTCTATTTTTTTTACTGAGCCGGAAGAATACGGATCCGTGCGGCTTTTTTCAGATCCAGATAGGTGTCGGCCAGTTTCGTCATCTCCTTGTGGGTCAATCCGCTGTATTCAGGAACAATGGTGTGGGCCCAGTCCAGTTTTTCAGGGTGTTGTCGTGACCCTGCCATCACGGAATTCAGCCAGTAGGCATTGGTTTCCCGCAATACCTCCAGTTGTTTGAGAACCGGGGCCAGAGCCAGTTCGGTTTCCCGGGCGGAAATTCCATTGGCACGGATGTCTGCAATAATTTCATGAAGGGTCTGTACCACCGGATCCACAGATTCATGGGACACCGGCACCACCATCTGCAGCACCCCATATCCATCATGAACCATGGACGGGTGATTGTAAACATACGGCGAATATGCGGCCCCCAGTTTTTCCCGGATGGTTATTCTCAAATGTTCAGACAGGACCCGGGACAGCAGGGACAATGCCCGGGATAAATTCACATCCCAGTAATCATCGGTTAAAAAAGCGATCCGCACCACGCCTTTATCGATTTTGGTATCCAGGGTCAAAGACAGACTTTCCCCTTCAGGAAATTGAACCGGATCCAGATCATTTTGGCAATGAACTTCGTTTTCCGGGGAGGCAAATCCTCCCAGCAGCGTGCGGGCATGGGAAACCACCCGGGCTGGATCAAAATCTCCCACCAGGGAGACCTCAAATCCCCCCTGCTTGAAATACGGGGCGAGCCAGGACTGGATATCGGTTAAGTCCAGGCGATCCATTTCATCCGGATGGGGCATGCCGAACCAGGGATTTCCTTTGGCCAGAAACCGGTCCCCTTTAATGCGCATGATGCCGTCCGGGGTCTGTTTAAGGGCTTCATACATCTGGCGGTACTGATTTTTGGCCAGGTCAAGACTTTCCTGTTTGAAACCCGGATCCGTCAGTAACGAGCGGATCAGGTGAAACACCAGTTCGGTCTCACCGGGGTCCGCAGACCCGCTCAGGGAAAAAAAGGTGTCTTCCACGGTAAATTCCATGGTCACGTCCCGGCCGGCCAATGCCGCGTTCAATTGATCCAGGGTCATGCTTCCCAAACCGCTTTTGTGCACGGTCTGCTCGCTGATAAAAGCGATGCCGGGTTTGTCCGCCGGTTCACAGGACCGGCCATGCCCGAACACCACTTTGAACAGAAACCGGCCTTTCTGAAAATCGGTTTGCTTGAGATTCAGCCGGATCTGGTTGTCAAAATCGATCCGGGAAATCTCCAGATCTTTGACATTTTTTTCTATACTCTGAATGGCCGCCGGCGTTTCAGGAACCGGAAGATAAGGAAAGCTGGTGGAAAGTTCCGGCTGGAACAGATCCGCTTTTTGGCGGGAACTGTCATTGAATCCGTTTAAAATGGCCTGTTCAGCGGATTCAGAAGGGTTTGATGCAATGTCTGCGTTCCCGGTGACCATCACCAGCCGGTGATCCGGTTTCCAGGATGTCTGAAATGCCGTGTTCACCTGGTCCACAGACAAACTTTCCACAAACGGAGTCAGCAGATCTTTTGCCTGAACAGGGGATAAAAACCAGTTCTTGGTTTGAACAGACGTGAGCAGGGATTTTGCCAGGTCGGATGTCTTCCGGGTGTCAGCCTGCCGGACGGATGTTTCCAGGTCAGCCAGAAAATCTGCTTTGACCCGGTCCAGTTCTTTTTGTGTGAACCCGGTTTCATAAGCCTGGCGGAGCAATTTTTCCAGTTGTGCCAGACTGGTATCCCAGTGTTTGGCATCACATTTTGCAGTGACCGCCGCCGCATTTATATAATTGAGAAACCGGCCGGAATATGCGGATGCCGAGGAAAAATCCACGCTGCCTTCCTGGATCATGCGGGACAGGCGATGATCCAGCATGGTATCTGCCAGGGTCCGGGTCACCTCCTGCTTGAGACTGTCTTCGGTTTCATAGGCAAAATCCGTATATTCGATCCGTTCAATTGTGATCCGTGTGTTTCCTGCTTCCGGCTCAAACAGATAAAACGGTTTGATGCCCTCGTGGGGGTCCCACTGGATACCTTTGGGTGCATACAGACTTTCCGGCAACCGGGGTTCAAGGGATTGAAACTGCGCTGTGATCCATTTTTCAGCCGCCTGGATATCCATATCCCCGACCATGATCAAAACCATGTTATCCGGCCGGTACCATCGGTCATAAAATTGTTTGAGCTGTTTTTGATCCGTGGTTTCAATCACCGGTTCTATTCCGATGGGCATGCGCCGGGGCAGAATGGATCCCGGCAGTTCAAACGCGAAAGTGGATTTGAAGGTCCGGTAGGACACGGAGTCCCGCTCCTGTTTTTCCGCCAGGATAATTCCCCGTTCCCGGTCGATCTCCTCTTCCAGAAGCAGTGCGCCGGCGGCATAATCCTTGAGCACTTTCAGGGCATCCTCCAGATGTGCCTGATCCCCTTTGGGCAGTTTCAAATCATACGCAGTATGAAAAAACGAGGTGCTGGCATTCACATCCGCACCAAAGTCCATGCCGATGGACTGGAAATATGTGACCAGTTCTCCCGGAGAAAAATGTTCGGTGCCATTGAACAGCATGTGCTCCAGATAGTGGGCCATCCCCTGTTCATCCGCGGTTTCGTGCGCTGAACCGGCAAATATGTTCAAATAAACCCCCACCCGGTCTTTGGGTGTGGTGTTTTTCATGAGAACATACTGAAATCCATTGGACAGGGTGCCGTGAACCACGGCCGGGTCCTTGATCACCCGATCGGCAGCCACAGGCAACGCATGTCCGGCCGGGCTGAACCAGAGGACCGCACCGATCAGCAAGGCCCATACCAGGCAACCGATCTGCACCCGATATCGGGTCAGGGGCCACACGCTATCCATCGATGAACTGGGAATTGATTTCAATCTGGCTTTTCTCTTTGAGTTCATTGATCCATGCCTGAAAGTATTGTCCTTGTTTTGCCTGTAAAACCTGGGATTTTATTTCCGATAGATTTTCCTGGATTTCGTCTTCTTCCGGGGTCTTTCGGTCTTTGTACGCAATGATGAAAAATCCCTGATTTGTCTGTAACACGTCTGAATGCACGGGGTGTTCCGACGTCAGCGTGAATGCGGCATTTTTAACCGCATCGGAACCCCCGATTTCCTGGATGGTTTCATTTCGGGTAAACCAGTCGGTTGTGGACAAGGCCAGGTTGTTTTCCCGGGCTGTTTTTTCGATATTTCCGGTGTTTTTTGCCGACTCCAGCAGTGATTGGGCCCGGTTTTCCGCCGCTGCGTCCCGAAATTTTCCGGCCAGTTCCTCTTTGATTTCATCGGTCACCGCTTCCAGAGGAAGCTGGACCGGTTCAATGGTTTCCTTCACCTCGATCAGAAAATAATCCTCCCCGATCTGACGGATATCACTGATCTGCCGGGGCTGGATTTCAAACGCGGCCTGGGCGAACCCCGGGGCATTGTCCAGTTCAAGTCCATTGCCGTTTACATCAAAAGGGTTTGTGACCCGGACTTCTTTTTGAGTCATCAACCCCACCTGTTCCAGGGTATCGCCGTCAATGACCGCATCGAACGCATCTTCCGCCCTGTAATAGGCCAGTTGCTGCATTTCCTCCTGCTTGAGCCGGGTTTCGATATCTTCGGCCACCTGGTCCAGGGGTTTTGTCTGTGCTTCAAACCGGTTCATCACCTGGATCACATGCCACCCGAACCGGGTTCTCACCGGTTCGGAAATTTCCCCGGGCTGCAGGGCAAACGCGGCATCTGCAAACGGCTGGACCATGCTATTTCTATCGAATTTTCCCAGGTATCCTCCGTCTTCTCTGGAAGGTCCCTGGGAGGTTTCTCTGGCCAGTTCGGCAAAATCCGCACCTTTCACAGCACGTTCATACACAGCCAGTGCTTCTTTCCGGGCGGTTTCCACGGCCAATTCATCCGCCGTATCATCCACCTGGATCAGGATATGACCGGCTTCCACCTGTTCGGGGATGTCAAATTCCTCGGGATGCTGATCATAATACGCGGTAACCTGTTCTTTGGAAATGGTAACCTGATCCTGAAAATCTTTGCTGGAATATCGGATAAAGGCTGCCTTGCGCCTGGGCTCTGATTGATATCGGTCCTTGTTTTCTTCATAATGGGCCTGGACCTGCTCCGATGTCACGGAAATCTCGGAAAAATCGGCTGGATCGATTTTCATGTAATCGATTTTCATGGATGTGTTGTGAAAATCATAAAAACTGCGTGCTTCCATATCCGAGACCGACACGGCGCCCACAATCATGTCCTGAAGTTTTTGTGTTCTCAACTGGGTACGCTGAAGCTGCTCGAACATCTCAGGGGTCATGGAGTTGAGTCCCAGCAACCGTTTGTACAGTTCCATATCAAACCGGCCGTCTTTCTGGAACACATTCATGCTCAGAATGGATTCCTGCAGTTCCGAATCCGTGACCCTGATTTCGAAGGCATCCGCCTGTTCAGCCATCAGTTTGTCTTCAATCAGCGTATTGAGGGCCTGCTGCTTGACATTCAGCGCCTTTAACAGATCATCGGTCAGGTTGTCCTGAAAGCGGTTCCGCATCTGTTCCACCAGATTCCGATAGGCCACCTGGTACTCATCCATCGTGATGGGGGTATCATTGACCGACGCCACTGAATTATCCCGGCCGGAATTCATGGATCCCACACCCAGAAACACAAACACCAGCACGATGATACCCAGAAAAATTTTGATAATCCAGTTGCCTGAATTCTCCCGCAGATAACGCAGCATTCAATTTTCTCCTTCGTATATCAGAAATAGTAAAAATCAATAAATCCTAGCATAATATCTTTTGATAAAACCGGATGTCAATGTTTAATTCAAAATCGTTCCCGCCCGGTAAAAATATTATTTTTTTGTTGACACCGGGCCGTGTTTCGATTATTAATCACCATCATTTCGATGTGGGGCTGTAGCTCAGCTGGGAGAGCGTACGGCTGGCAGCCGTAAGGTCAGGGGTTCGATCCCCCTCAGCTCCACCACTTTTTCAGATAAAAAAACCTTCCTGCATTTCCAAACTGCAGAAAGGTTTTTTGGTTTTCGGCCGGTTTTACTCGGTATCTTTATTTTTCAAACCGCACCACATACACATGGCTGTTGCCTCTTCTGAACAGCAACTGGGCGGTCCGGCCTTTTTCAATGCGGGATAACACCTCATGATAGGATGTCAGATCAGTGATTCGCTGGCGGTTGAGCTCCAGGAGCAGGTCTCCGGTCCGGACCCCTGAACTGTCGGCCGGAGAATCCGGTTTGATTTCAGTGACAATCAGTCCTTTGACTTCTTCAGGATATCCCAGACGCTGGGCCGTGGCGGTATCGAGTTCCTTGAACTTGAAACCGAAACGGTCAAATTCCTCCAGCGATGCCATCACTTCCGGATCCTGATCCGGGCGTTTTCCCAGTTTGACCTTCACGGTTTTTTCCTTGCCTTCCCGGATGATTTTGACATCCACCGTCTCATCCACCTTGAGGTTGGCGATGGTGATGGTCAGGTCCCGGGAGGTTTCGATTTTTTCACCATTGACCTGGATAATGACATCCCCGGATTTGATTCCGGCCTCATGGGCCGGGTTGTCTTCATACACTTTGGCCACATACACACCGCCGGTCGTATCAATTCCATAGTATTCCGCCAGTTCGGGTGTGATGTTCTGGATGGCCACGCCCATCCATCCCCGGGAGACGTGTTTGGTGTCGATGAGCTGATCGATGATGCCGGTGGCCAGATCGGAGGGGATGGCAAAACCGATGCCCTGGCCGGATCTCACAATGGCGGTGTTGATCCCGATGACCTCGCCGTCCAGGTTCAGCAACGGTCCCCCGCTGTTGCCCGGATTGATGGAGGCATCGGTCTGGATAAAATCGTCATAAGGCCCGGAACCGATAATCCGTCCTTTGGCGGAAATAATGCCCGCAGTAACGGTCTGCTCCAGCCCGAACGGGCTGCCGATGGCCACCACCCAGGAACCGATGGTCGCTGCACTGGATTTACCGAATTTCAACGGCTGGAGATTTTCGGCATCCACCTTGATGAGCGCCAGGTCTGTCATGGGATCGGTACCCACGATTTCCGCGTCTAGTTCGGTTTTATCGTGAAGAATCACCTTAATCTCATCCGCTCCCTTGATCACGTGATGATTGGTGACAATATACCCGTTGTTGGAAATGATAAACCCCGAGCCCAGGCTCTGTTCTTTCCGGTTCTGGGGCTGCGGGTTCAAAAACGGACCAAAAAAATCTTCAAGTCCTTCCCGGTTCCCGAACGGATGGCCGAAAAAATGCTGAAAAACCCGTCCTCCGCCCTGAACGGTTTTAACGGTCTGGATGTTGACCACTCCGGGTTTTACCGCTTCCGCCAGAGCGGAAAAACTGGCCGGAATCATCTGTTGTTTCTGAGCGGCCTGGACCGGCAGGGATATCAGTAGAAAAACACCCACCAGTAACGTGAGAATCCATCGCGTTTGTTTGAAGTATGTCATGGTACTCTCCTTTTTGATTTTTGAGTTTGAAAAAAAAATCAACCCGCGTCTGGTTTCAACGGATCTTTTCTTTTTGTATTGTAAAGGTATTATAATACCGGAAGATGATTTTTACATGACCTGAAAATTACAATATGGCAATGTCAGCGTGAAGCAGGCCCCGTTGCCGGGGCTGCTTTGAACCTGAATATCTCCATCGTGTTCTCTGGCAACGGCCCTGGCAAAAGACAGTCCCAGACCGCTGCCGGGACTGGTCCGGGAGGATTCTGCCCGGAAAAACCGCTCAAAAATCCGCTCGTGAAACTGCAAAGAGATTCCCGGTCCGGTATCGGTCACCTGAATATCCAGAACCTGATCATTTTTTCGGATTGTTTCAACCGTGATCTGACCGCCCGGGTCCGTATATTTGATGGCATTGTCCAGGAGATTGGAAAATGCGCGCTGAAGCATGTTCACATCCGCCATCACCTCGAACCGGCCCGGCACGTGACAGAAAAATGCAATGTGTTTGTCTTCGGCCACCGGCGTGAACAAATCACATGCGGCCTGAATCATTCGGGTCAGATCCAGGGGCTCAAAATGAAAATCCCCTTCCCCGGCCCGGGTTCTGGATATCACCAGCATGGTGTTGATCATGTCCAGAAGCCGGTCCGATTCCTCGATGGTGCTGGCCGCCATGGTATGAAATTCTTCCAGGGACTCGCCCTGCAACAGGGTCATTTCCGCCGTTCCCCGGATCCGGGTGACCGGGCTTTTTAAATCATGGGCCATGTTGTCTCCCATTTCCCGGATGCCGCTGACCAGAGATTCAATCCGGTCCAGCATACGATTGAAAGTGCCGGCCAGATGATCGAGTTCATCCTTGCTGCCGGTGACCGGGACCCGTTTCTGAAGGCTGGATCCGGTAATACTGTTGGCGGTGCGGGTAATGGTATCCACCCGGGACAGGGCTTTTTGAACCAGAAACCACCCGGACAGGGCGGAAAACCCGACAATAAATCCCATGGCCACCATGAACACCCGTTTGAACGCACTGAGCAGCCGGGACTGGGACTCCATGGTGATCCCGGTCTGTAGAATCGCGTTCCGGGCCACAAACGTGTATAAAATGCGGGCCTTGTTTGCGTTGTCCATCATGCGGGTGTCAAACACCGGGGATTTGTTTTCCATCAACCGGTCCAGCATGGCATGATCCACCTGAATATCTTTCCAGTAAGACATGTGGGAAGAGGCAAACACCTCTCCTGTGGGATACAAAAGCCTGAAAAAGATCATTTTTTCGCCGGCGGCCTTGGATTCGATCACGGCCAGATTGCGGGCGCCTCTCATCCCGCTTTGCCGGATGACAGACGAAAACTGGGCCGCCTTGTCCAGCAGTTCCTGATCGATCTGGTCCTGAAGGGTCTGGACAGCCAGGTAATAAAAAAGGATGAATGCCACGGCTGCGGAAACGGAAAAAATTCCTGTAAACCAGAGCGTCAACCGGAACCGGATGGTCCTGAACAGATCAGGCATCCGGTTCCCTTATCACATATCCGGCCCCGCGCACGGTATGAATCAGCCGGGCGGGATAGTCTTTGTCGATCTTATCTCTCAAGCGGCAGATCCGGGCTTCCACCACATTGGTCATGGGGTCGAAATTATAATGCCATACATGTTCCATGATCATGGTTTTGGACACCACCCGGTTTTTGTTGCGCATCAGATATTCCAGCAGGGAAAATTCCAGGGGCTGGAGCTCGATGACATCCTCACCCCGATGAACCCTGCGCTTCAATACATCCATTTTCAAATCCTGGCAAGTCAACACCACCGGGTCGGTCAGGTTGCCGGCCCGCCGGATCAGGGCCTGAATTCTGGCCAGCAGTTCAGAAAACGCAAACGGTTTGGTCAGATAATCGTCCGCACCGGCCTCCAGTCCCTTGACCCGGTCATCCACCCGGCCCCGGGCACTCAGCACGATAATGGGGGTATTGTTTTTGTGCCGCCGGATCTTTTGAATCAGGGTGAACCCATCCATTTCCGGCAGCATGATATCGATGATCAGGATATCATAAGAGAGGTCAAAGGCTTTTTCAAACCCCGAAGGTCCGGTGGCTGCCGTATCCACTGCAAATCCGGCGGAATGAAGCCCTTTTTCCACGAACCGGGTGATCTTTTCATCATCTTCCACCAGCAGGATTCTCATGAATGCGGTTTCTCCCTGGGTTGAACCGGTTGACCGACCGGTTTGTTTTTTACATTATTTTTTAGTGCCTTTATTATAGGACCCTCGGGTGAATTATCAATATTGAATTGATTTTTTTCCACCCACCCGGTAAGCTGTCCCACAATTTTTTTCAACCGCCAAGAACAGGATTTGCTTGACATGAAACATACATGGTGGATATTCCAGGTACTGCTGCTTCTGGTGTCGATATTTTTTTTCCTGTTCGGCCTGGATCTGCTCGTATCCGCATACCGGCTTCAGGACCCTTTTTCTTTTATCATGACCTTTTTTGCCGCCAGTTTTGTACTGCTGATCAGTGCGGCCCTGGCAATCACCTTTCTGATCAAAATGATCCGGGTGTACCGGCGCATTCGAAACCATTCCTGATATCAGGTGTTGTATGACCGTTTATTTTACCTTGTCCGACATATCCAAGGCGTATGGGGATGACACGCTTTTCTCCGGCCTGAACCTGGATTTCAAAGCAGGAGAACACGTAGGCCTGATCGGCAGCAACGGCAGCGGCAAATCCACACTGCTCAAACTCATTGCCGGTGAGGCCCTGCCCGATACCGGGGAGATCACCGTTCAAAAAACCTGCCGCATCGTGTATCTTCCCCAGGAAGACCGGCTGAATCCGGATCAGACCGTGGAAGCGGCCTTGTTCAACAGTCTGGCGGATCTACCCATGGATGACCGAGAAAAGCACCGCCGGGTGAACCAGGTTCTGGGAAAAGGGGGATTTGTAGATACAAACGTACAGGTCGGGACCCTGTCCGGCGGATGGAAAAAGCGGCTGGCCATCACCCGGTCCCTGTGCATGGACCCGGATCTGCTGCTTCTGGACGAACCCACCAACCATCTGGACATCCATGGCATTTTATGGCTGGAACAGATCCTTGCCACGGCCGCGTTTTCCTTTATGGTGGTGAGCCATGACCGGGCGTTTCTGGAAACCACCTGTACCGGCACCATGGAAATCGCCCCATATTATCTCAAAGGATATTTCAAGGTCCAGGGCGGGTACCGGGTGTTTGAACAGGAACGAAACAAATTTCTGGCCGCCCAGGAAAAACAGCAGGCCTCTTTGACCAGCAAAATGCGGCGGGAAGATGAATGGCTCCGCCAGGGGGCCAAGGCCCGGTCCACCAAAGCCAGGTTCCGCATCGACCAGGCAAAACAACTTCGCCAGGTCCTGGATGCGCTCAAGGAAAGAAACCGCCACACCACCCGGGTGGACATGGATTTCACCGGCACCGGCCGCCAGACCCGGAAACTGATTCAGGTGCACAACCTGACCAAGGGATTTGACAGCCACCCGCTGTTTTCCGGCATCACCTTTGAACTCGGACCGGGTTTCTGTCTGGGTGTGGTGGGGGTGAACGGGTCCGGCAAGTCCACATTCCTGTCTTTGCTGGAAAAGCAAATTCTTCCGGACCAGGGCACGGTCAAATGGGCGGACGGGTTGAAAATCGCGGTGTTTGATCAGCACCGGTCCCGGCTGGACCCGGACAGCCTGCTGCGGGATGCATTGAACCCGGCCGGCGGTGATTCCGTTCATTACCAGGGAAAAAGCGTGCATGTGGTCACCTGGGCCAAGCGGTTTTTGTTTTTGCCGGATCAGCTGGACATGCCGGTGAAGCGGCTGTCCGGCGGAGAAAAAGCCCGGATCGTTCTGGCCAGCCTGATGCTTCAGCCCGCGGATGTGCTGCTTTTGGACGAACCCACCAATGATCTGGATATCTTGTCTCTGGAAGTGCTGGAACAGCGTATTGAAGAATTTCCCGGCGCCGTGGTGATCGTATCCCATGACCGGTATCTCATGGATCGGGTCTGCCACCGGATGCTGTTTCTGGACCCGGATACGTTGCCTGCATTCTACAAAAATTTCAGCCAGATCCTTTCGGCTGCGGCCCGGCAGCGGTCGAATTCTGAAAAATCACCCGCGGATACCCGCGCAGGAAGCGGGTCCCGGTCTGCCTCGACTCCTGGATCGACGGCTGTATCCCGATCCGTTGCAGGGTCCCGGACCGCCCCCGGGCCCGAAACGACCTTTTCATTCAAGGACAAATATGAACTCGAACATATGGAAGACACCATTCTGGAAGCCGAAGATGAGGTGACAAAACTGACTGCCAGGGTTCAGGACCCGGACATCATGGCCCGTCCACAGCAGCTGGCCGATGTCTGCCGGGATCTGGAAAAAGCGGAAACCCGGGTCCAGAATTTGTATGCCCGGTGGGAAGAGCTGGAACAAAAAAAAGCAGATGCCGGTAAATAACCCGGGTGGATAGGTCAGGCAAACAATCGGGCGATGAGGCTGGTGACTGCGGTTTCCACGGTTAAAATCCGGGGTCCCAGGCCGCAGGAGACAAATCCGATATCCGCCAGGGTCTGAACTTCCAGATCGATCCATCCCCCTTCCGGCCCTATCGCGAGCGTGACCGGCTGGTTCACACCTGCCGGGCAGATCGGATCGGTTCCGGGATGAGCCGTGATACATTGGGTGGCATCAGAAATTTCCAACAGTTCATTTTTGACAAACCGGCTGAAAAACCGTTTTTTATACACCCCGGGCATCACGGTATCTTTTGCCTGTTCCAGGCCCAGCCGGCAATATTCTTCCAGTTTGTCATCTGTCAGCAGCGGGCTTTGCCAGAAACTTTTTTCCACCCGCCAGGAATTCACCAGAAACACCTGTTTGACCCCCAAAGTCGTGACGTTCTGGAGAATCCGCCGAAGCATCTTGGGCCGGGGCAGCGCCAGAACCAGGGTCAACGGAACACAGGGCGGCGGCGGTTGATCCAGATTCACTTGCAGCACCAGTCTTTCGGCATCCATGTCCTGAATCATGCCGGTTCCCATGCTGCCGTTGATTTTGCCGCAGGCAACGCAATCTCCGGGTCCGGCTTTGAGTACCGTGCTGATATGGTCATACCGCCGGCCGGACAGGCACACGCGGTCGGGTGAAATAAAATCTGTTGGAAAGAGCAGAACCAGGTTCACAATCAGAAGGTCACTGTTTTCATAGAAGCGGCCACCGCTTGCAGGCGCCGGGTTTTCCAGTGACTCCCCCCCATTGCCACGGCCAGTTCTTCCGCCAGATGAACCGGTTCCACCCCGGTCAGCCGGCCCAGACCCTGAACGCAGGACGGACAGTTGGTGAGCATTTTCGCGGGGGCGTTCTGACTGATCCGGTCTTCCACAAGGGTAAAGGCTTCCTGCTTGCGAATCAGCATGTTATGGCTGATATCGGGCCGGGACAATGCCAGGGTGCCGGCCTGGGAGCAGCAGTGAGGCACCGGGGTCACGTCGAATCCATGGGTTTTGAGCAATTCAGTTCCCCGGTCTTTCAAAGAATCATGGCAGGGCCCATGGTAAAAACAGGCGCATGCCGGCGGTTCAGGCGGTGTCCATTGATTCAGGACATATTCACTGACATCGACCACCGGGCTGTCGAAAATCTGGGCCACATCCAGCCGGGTCAGGGATTCCATGCAGGTGCCGCAGGACACCACCACCGCATCAAAGGCCAGGTCATTGAACATCTCCCGCAACTGGGTCAGGACAATGATGTTCTTTAACATCAGTTCATCATATTTCCGGGTCCGGGCATTGACCCGAAACGGATATCCGCAGCACAGAAACGGCGGCGGCAGGACCACCCGGTGACTGCGGGCCAGCAGGATGTACAGGGCTGCTTTCGAGATCCGGGAATAGATGCGTTCGCTCCCGCATCCGGGAAAATAAAACACCGTGGAAACCGCGGGTTGTTCCGGTTCCAGAACCAATGCCTGATTTTTCAATGTCATGGGGACATGGGACCGAAGTGTGGTGAGATCCGGCCAGGGCATTTTCGATTGCAAAAGTTGAAGGGGCCGGACCCGGGAAAACGGGGAAATGCCGGCAACCGGAGACACCAGTGCGGCCCCGGTCCGCTGAAACACCGTGCCCGCGGTCAGCAGCCACGGCCGGGTCAGCTGGTTGGCCAACGGCCGCTTGTCCGCCAGATATCCCAGGGTGACCCGGGTGGACACCGGGGTGTGTTTGAACTGCATGGCTTTCAAAATTTCCCGGGACTCGATGGTGATGTTCCCGGAATCGATATTTACCGGGCATCGGGTCAGACACCGGTGGCAGATGGTGCAGTGATCCGCGATCTCTTCCAGATTCTGCAGGATCTGAAATCCGGTGGACCGGGTCCGCTGGGTGATATACAGCAGGGCTTCGATCAAGGCCCCCAGCGCCAGGTTCCGGTTCCGGGGATGAAAAAACATGTTCTTGTCCGGAAAAAACACCGGGCACATGGACTTGCATTTACCGCACCGAACACAATGGGCAATGTTCATGGCCAGGTCGAACAAAGACCCGTGTTTCAGTATCCGGGCCTCCAGTTTCAGCAGGTTGAACGACGGGGTGAACACCTTGTCCAGAATATCGGGTTCAGACAGTTTTCCCGGATTCATGATCCGGTCCGGATCCACGTGATTGCGGTATCCTTCAAACGCCTGAATCGATGACTGGGAAAGATATTTGAATTTGGTGATGCCGATGCCATGTTCGCCGGATACCACGCCCTGAAGATCCATGGCTTTTTCCATGACCCGGTCCGCCGTCATGGCGGCCCGGACCATCATTTCCCGGTCATTGGACAACACCGGGATGTTCACATGCACATTGCCGTCCCCGGCATGCATGTGGGTAGCCACCACAATCAGGCGGGACCGGGCGGTGTCGTAGATGGATGCCAGGTTCTCCAGAATCTGGGAATAGCCCCGCAGGCTTTCGGTGACACGGGTATAAAAATTTCCGGCATGAATCCCCGCTTCCAGGGCATCCCGGGAGGCAATGGGCAGCTTCTTTTTCGTGGCCCAGGCCAGATCCTTGGCCTGCCCCACTTTTTTTTGCAGCCACTGGGGGTCGGCCAGCGGCACGGCCCGGTCCAGGTATGCCACCAGATCGTCGATGATCCGGACCTGGTTGACCGCTTTTTCCTCCAGGTTGATCTGGTCCACGAATTTGACAAACTGTGCCAGAGAGGTCAGGGGCAGGACGATATCTTCATTGAGCTTGAACGCATTGGTGTGGGCGGCAATGGCCCCCAGCCGCTTGCGGTCCTCCCAGAAACGCCGGGCCTCTTCGTCGGTTTCGGCAATGCTAAACCCGGTTTTTTCAAACGGTTCCAGAATGGATATCAGGGTATTCACCCCCGCATCCAGCCGGGCCATGTCACTGGATACCAGGTCCACCAGCAGCACGGCCTTGAGCCGGTTTCCCAGCGCGGTCTTGGTTTTATAGTCAATGGCCTGGATATAGGCTTCGTCAAAATGCTCCAGCGCCATAACAGCCGGATCGTTGTGGTCAAATGTCGTTGAAATGGCGGTGATCACCTGGCCGGCTTCGGTCATGTCATTGCCGAAAAACTCGATGCAGCAGGTTTTTTTACAGGCGAATTCCGGGTACAGAATAAACCGGGCCGAGGTGATGATGCCGTCACACCCCTCTTTCTGAATACCGGGAAGACCGTTGAGATATTTGTTGGTGACATCCTTGCCCAGACCTTTTTTTCGGATCTCTTCCCCGGTCAGTGCAATGGTCTGGATCTTCTGGCCGGTGTCATCGAAAACCTCGAAAATGACCGGATCGGTAAACAGAATTTTCCGGCCCGGATGGTCTTTCCGGGAAACGGTGTGCACGTTGCCGTCCGGCATGACAATCCGATAGGACAGCACATTGTCCAGGGCCGTGCCGTACAGGACCGCGGTTTTGCCTCCGGCATTTTCAGCCAAATTTCCGCCGATGGTACAGGCCCAGGCAGATGTAGGGTCAGCGGCAAATATCAGCCCCTGTTCCCGGGCCGCGTCCTTGGCATCCTGGGTAATGACCCCGGCCTGCACCTCGATGGCGAAACAGGTGCCGTCCCCCACCTCTGTCAATGGTGTGATATCCCCGATGCGGTTGAGTTTCTCCGTGTTGATCATGACACAGTCCCGGGTCAGCGGGGTGGCACCGCCGGTCAATCCGGTGCCCCCTCCCCGGGGAATGATCTGCAATCCCAGTTCATGGATTTTTTTTATCAGTTCCGGCACCTGGGATTCGCGGTCGGGCCGCAGCACGGCTCTGGGAAGAAACCGCCGCCAGTCCGTGGCATCCGTGGCATGAGCCGTCAACGTAAACGGGTCGAAATAGATGTTGTCTTTACCGGCCACGGGGCTCAACGCCCGCACCATTTTCCTCTGAAACGCACCCTGGGTGGCAATTTGACGGTCCATGCCACCCAGGACCTGCCGACAGGCATCCAGCACCTGGAACACTTCGGAATGCCGGGCCGCTGTTTCAATAATCGCCAGATCTTTTGCAAATTCGGAAAACAGCCGCTTCCGACGGGCCGGACGGGATACCAGTTCCTGAAAAAGAAACGGATTCCGCCCGATGATGAACAGATCCCCCATGAACCGGTACAGCAGCCGGGCCGACCGGCCGGTCCCTTTTTTGCGCTCCAGATCCTGTACGGTCTTTAGAATATCCGATCCAAAAAGATGAAGAATGATCTGATCATCAGAGGCAGAGGTGTAATTATAAAGAATTTTTCTTTCCGGATCACGCATGTCTAAAGTTCAAAGGTTCTCATGCTCACCACCAGGGGCAGTGCTTCAATTTCTTCAATCACCTCCGCCGGAACCGGGATATCGGTCTTCAGAAAAATGATGTTGCGCTGGCCATCCTCTTCCCGGCCCACCATCATGCGGGAGATGTTGATATCGTGTTTGCCCAGGGTATTGCCGATGGACCCGATGGAACCGGGCTTGTCCACATTGTGGATCAGCCCCAGGTGACCTTCGGGAATCACTTCCAGCCGGAATTTGTTGATGCGCACGATGCGGGCCGCATCTTTACCGAAAATGGTGCCGGTCACCACATCGGTACCGGTATCGGTCACCACGGTCATCCGGATCAGGTTGATGAAATTGCCCGAATCCTGGGCCGTGGATTCGGAAATTTTGATCCCTTTTTCATTGGCCATGGAGATGGCGTTCACGGAATTGACTTCATAGGGGATGAATTCATTGAGCAGTCCCTTGATGGCCGCGATGGTGACCGGTTTGATATCCAGGTCCGGAAACTTGCCGATATACTCGATCTGCACCTCCCGAATACCGCCTGAAATGAGCTGGGCCTGTGTCTTGCCCATTTTTTCCGCCAGATACAGAAACGGTTTGAGCTGGCGCAGCACCTCGCCGGTGACCGAGGGCACGTTCACGGCATTGATCACCGTGTCCAGCAGCAGATAAGCGATGATCTGGTTGGCGGCGGCCACCGCCACATGGGTCTGGGCCTCTTTGGTGGAGGCCCCCAGGTGCGGGGTGGCCACCACCGGGTCCAGCCCCAGCAAAGGCAGATCTTCAGGAGGTTCCGTGGAAAACACGTCCAGGGCTGCGCCCGCCACTTTTCCGGACACAATGGCATCATACAGGGCCGATTCATTGATGATCCCGCCCCGGGCACAGTTGATCACATACACCCCGTCCTTCATTTTTTCAAACGCCTCGGTATCCAGCAGGTCGATGGTGGCCTCCATCTTTGGGACATGCAAAGTGATATAGTCGGCCTGGCTGTAAAGGCTGTCCAGGTCCACATACTCGAATCCCTGTTTTTCGATATGTTCTCTGGAAATATTGGGATCAAACACAATGACCTGCATTCTCAACCCCTTGGCCAGGGTGGCCACAATGGAACCGATATTGCCGAACCCGATGACACCTAAGGTCTTGTTGAAGATTTCCCGGCCCTGGAGCCGCTTTTTCTCCCATTTCCCCGCCTTCATGGAGGCTGTGGCCCGGGGGATGTTCCGGGTCAGAGACATCATCATGGCAATGGCATGCTCGGCCGTGGTCACGGTGTTGCCGCCCGGCGTGTTCATGACTGCCACGCCTTTGCGGGTGGCCTCGTCGATGTCCACATTGTCCAGGCCGATGCCGGCCCGGGCAACCACCTTGAGGTTGACCGCCGCATCCAGAAGCGCCTTGTCCACCTTTGTGGCGCTCCGGATGGCCAAAGCGTCATAAGACCCGATGATACCTCTGAGTTCCTCAGGGGACAACCCGGTGTTCACGTCCACATCGATCCCTTCCTGGTTTCTGAAAATATCGATACCCGCCTCATCCATTTTATCGCTGACCAGCACTTTCATCATTTGTTCTCCTTTTCAAAAGAGATCATGAAATCTCTGAGGGCCTGGATCCCCTCCCGGGTGGCGGCGTTGTAGATGGAAGCCCGGCATCCGCCCACAGACCGGTGACCCTTGAGCCCGCCCAGGTTCTGTTTCAGGGCATCGGCCACAAACTGTTTTTCCAGATCCTCGGAGGGCAGCCGGAACGTCACGTTCATCAGGGACCGGGAGTCTTTGTGGGCCGTGCCCCGGTAAAAGCCGGAGCCATCGATCACATCGTACAGCATGGCTGCTTTTTCCTCATTGGATGCCGCCATGACGTCCAGGGAGCCGAACTGCTCCTGGATCCATTTGAACACCAGACCGATGGTATAGATCCCGAAACAGGGGGGGGTGTTGTACATGGAGTTTTTGGCCGCATAGGTGCTGTATGTGAGCATGGAGGGCAGATCCGTGTTGGCGGATTCCAGAAAATCCTTTTTAATGATCACCAGGCAGGTGCCGGACGGGCCCAGATTTTTCTGGGCACCGGCGTAAATCAGGCCGAATTTTTCCATGGGCAAAGGCCGGGAAAAAATATCGGAAGACATGTCCGCCACCAGGGGGATGCCGCCGGTTTCGGGAAACTGTGCAAACTGGGTGCCTTTGATGGTGTTGTTGGAGGTAAGATGCACATACCGGGCGTCCGGGGTGCAGGGTATGGTTTCAGGAATACAGGAAAAATTCTCGTCTTCGGAAGAGGCGGTCACCTGGATGGTTTTTCCCAGAATCTGTGCTTCCTTGATGGCTTTGGTGGACCAGGTGCCGGTGTTGACGTAATCCGCGGTCTGGCCCTGTCCCAGAAAATTCATGGGAATCATGGCAAACTGCAGGGAGGCCCCGCCCTGAATGAACAGCACATGCCAGGTATCATCCAGGTTCAACAGCTGCCTGGCCCGGTCGATGACGTCATTGATCACTTCGTCAAACTGGGCGGACCGGTGGCTGATCTCGGTGATGGACATGCCGGAGTGATTGAAATTCAGAAACGAGGTCTGGATCTTTTCTAAGACCGGCAGGGGCAATGCTGCCGGTCCGGCGTTAAAGTTGTGAATACGCTGTGCTGTCATGGGGCACTCCTTTCAATCGATAAAATAATATATTACTCATATGTTGTGCTCGCGTGTCTTGTGGAACTGGATATCGGGCCATTCTTCCATGACAAATCCCAGCTGATATTCGCTGGTGGTCATGAAGGTCAGGCACCCTTCCGCATCCAGGGCCAGACTGGATTCATTCTTCTGTCTGAACCGCTTCAGAATGCTGTCATCTTCACAGGTGACCCACCTTGCCACGGACAGGTCAATGGGCTCATACCCGGCATGGACATTGTATTCCGCCTTGAGCCGTGCCATGGTCACATCAAACTGCAACACCCCCACAGCCCCGATCACGTGCATGTTTCCCAGCAGCGGCCGGAACACCTGGATGGTACCCTCTTCCGCCAGCTGGGTCAATCCCTTGTTCAGGGACTTGGTCTTGAGGGGATCCTTGAGCAGGACCCGCCGGAAATGCTCGGGCGCAAAACTGGGGATTCCTAAAAATTTCAGCGGCTCCTTGGTGGTAAAGGTGTCCCCGATTTTGATGGTGCCGTGGTTGTGGATCCCGATGATGTCCCCGGGATAGGCCTCTTCCACATGGCTGCGTTCCCGGGCCATGAAAATGGTGGCATTGGACAGCCGGATCTCCTTGCCGAGGCGGTGATGCTTGACCTTCATACCTTTGATGAACTTGCCGGAACAGACGCGGAAAAACGCGATCCGGTCCCGATGCTCCGGGTCCATGTTGGCCTGGATTTTGAACGCAAATCCGGAGAAATCAGGCTCAAAGGGACTGATATCCCGGGTGGACGAGGGTCTCACCCCGGGAGGCGGCGCAATCTGGACAAACGCATCCAGCATCTCCCTGACCCCGAAATTGTTGATGGCAGACCCGAAAAACACCGGGGTCTGGGTGCCGGTCAGGTACAGCGCCATATTGAAAGGGTCGGCCGCCCCTTTGATCAATTCCACATCCTCTCTGAGCTGATCGGCAGCTGATTCGGAAATCAGTCCGTCCAGCCGGGGGTCGGACAGATCCTGAATCACAATCCCGTCATCATCTCTGGGCGTGTATCCGGATGTGAACAGTCCCAGTTCTTTTTTGTCAAAATTATACACCCCCTTGAACCGCTTGCCCATGCCGATGGGCCAGGTCAGGGGCACGCATTCGATCTGGAGCTTGTCTTCGATATCCTCGAAGATATCCAGCGGCTCCAGCCCTTCTCTGTCCAGTTTGTTGATAAACGTGAGGATGGGGGTGTTGCGCATGCGGCACACCTCCATGAGTTTTTCGGTCTGGGGCTCCACGCCTTTGGCATTGTCGATGATCATGACCGCGCAGTCCACAGCCGTGAGCACCCGGTAGGTGTCTTCTGAAAAATCCTTATGCCCCGGCGTGTCCAGCAGGTTGATCTCATACCCTTTGTATTCAAACTTCATGACAGAAGAAGACACGGAAATGCCGCGTTCCTGTTCAATGGAAAGAAAATCGGACAGGGCGGCCCGATCTGTTTTTTTGGATTTCACCGCACCGGCCTGAGTGATGGCCCCGCCGAACAGCAGCAGTTTTTCGGTCAAAGTGGTTTTCCCGGCATCCGGGTGGGAGATGATGGCAAAGGTCCGGCGTTTCTTTATTTCCCGAACCCTTGCCCTGTCTATGGTGTCTGATTCCATTCACTGACATCCTTGGTTGTCAAATGTTTTTCTGTGTTTCAAAACGGTGGAACCGTCATCAAACCTGCCGGCGATGCCTCTTTTGCTCCGACGTTTCTCACCGGTTGCATGTATCACATGCTTTTATCATTTTCCATGGCATCCGGCAATTTATTCTTGAAACAAAACAGGCCATGGGACCCCCCATGGCCTGTGACTGAAAACATCAAAATACCGCCCCCCTCCCCTCACCCCTTTGTTTTACCGCGGATTCTGAAAAACAACACCATTCCCCCGACCATACCGGCGGCATTCAATCCGATATCGGACAAACTGCCATACCGGCCCGGCACATACATCTGAAGCATTTCGACAAGAACACCCACCGACATGGCAATCAAGGCCGAAACCACGGCATTGGCCGGCCGGGAAAACCGGATGCACTCAAAAAAATGAAGCGATACCAGGGTCAGCACCCCATACATGGGAACATGCATCAGGTTTGTGATCACAGACCTTATTTGTTCCCAAACTGTTTTTTCCTGCTCCGGTATGTCCACCATGGGCATCAAAGAACCCACCAGGATCAGGATCATTACCGCTGTGAACAATAACGACAGCCATTGTTTTTTTCTGCAATGTGTGGTCATGTTCATCAATCAAACCACCAGCGATTCGATGATATCCGCCACACGCCCGGCGGTGTTGCCGTCCCACAGCTCCGGAATACTTCCCGAAGAACGGGTGTCATCCAAAACTGCGGCAACGTGATCAAGAAGCGTGGCAGGCGCACACAACCGATTGGTGCCGATGGTAGTAGTGACCGGCCTTTCCGTGTTGGGCCGCAGGGTCAGGCAGGGAATGCCTAAATAGGTGGTCTCTTCCTGGACCCCCCCGGAATCGGTAATCAACAGCCTGGCGTTGAATACCAGGTTCATGAAATGGATGTATCCCAGCGGATCACTCAGAAAAATTTGATTGTTTTCATTCAAAATATGACCCAGCCTGAATTTTTCCAGGTTGGCGCGGGTTCTGGGATGAATGGGGAATATCAGGGGCAGCTTTCGGGATATCTTTGCCAGTTCCAGACACAACCGTTCCAGGCTGTCGGGATCATCCACATTGGACGGCCGGTGAAGCGTCACCAGACCATATTGTTTTTTCCGGCAGCCATGCTCCAGAAACACGGATTTTGCTTCGATAACCGGCCTGGCCATTTCCAGAGAATCGATCATGATGTTACCCACCAGGGTAATTTTTTCTCTGGCAACGCCCTCTTTTTCCAGGTTTTCATTTCCGTCCACCGACGGAGTCCACAGGTAGTCGGCAATGGCATCCGTGACAATCCGGTTGATCTCTTCCGGCATGGTCCGGTCTCCGGAACGAAGGCCGGCTTCCAGATGGGCCGTTTTGATACCCAGTTTCACCGCAGCCAGGGTGGCGGCCACAGTTGAATTCACATCCCCGACCACCACCACCAGGTCCGGCCGGGTATCCATGAGTACTTTTTCATAGGCAATCATCACATTGCCGGTCTGCTGGGCATGGGTCCCGCTGCCCACCCCGAGATGGATATGCGGGGCCGGCAGCTTGAAATCCCTGAAAAAGATATCCGACATGTTCAGGTCATAATGCTGGCCGGTATGGACAATGACCGGCTCCATATTTTTTCTGGAGGCCAGCTCATGATACAGGGGGGCGATTTTCATGAAATTGGGTCTGGCAGCGGCTATCAAATGTATTTTCATATTTTTTTCTCAAGATTGGGTTGATGTTTATAATGTTGCAGATCCTATAAGAATGATGGCAGGGTAACTGTTCAAATCGCCAGTGCCGGCACTGAATCTTTGGCCGAAGCCTCTACCGCCATGGTAACGGCATAGACATCATTCAAGCGCGGCTTTCAGTAGACAAATTCCACCACCACGGGCAGGTGATCAGATCCGAAATCCGGCCCCAGCCATGTCCGGACAGGGCGAATACCGGGTGTGGAAAGTATATGATCGATCCGCGACTGGTAGCTGAAAATGTTGATCCTGGTTTTTTTGGTGTAGCCGAACCCCAGGCCGGTTTCCGTAAACGCGTTCTGGTAACCACTCCAGTATTTGCGGTAAATGGGGCTGTCAGTCGTCAGATTGAAATCCCCGGCCAGAATTTTTTCATCGCCGAATCCTTTGATCCATTTGAATAAATTCTCCGATTCAGCCCATCTGAAATCGATGCCCTCCTGGGCCGTGTCAACATAATCGAAATTAAAGATCCGGACCGGGTCCAGCACACCGGCAAGGGACCGCCTCGGGGTCAGCAGGTCCACACTGCAAAACCCGATGAT
This sequence comes from Desulfotignum sp., assembly GCA_011389555.1. Taxonomy (GTDB): domain Bacteria; phylum Desulfobacterota; class Desulfobacteria; order Desulfobacterales; family Desulfobacteraceae; genus Desulfotignum. Next base: position 77,973 of record JAABUD010000122.1, read on the forward strand.
GCCTCCCGGGGTTTTGATGGTGCAGTACAGGCCGCTGGTTTCTGGTACCCTGGGCAGGACATAGGAATCATTAATCGGATAGCGGGAAACAACCATTGAATAGACAGAGCGTTTTGTATACCACGGGGATGGCACCTCCAGCCATCTGGGGGAAGCACATTCCTGAATCGCCACGATATCCGGCTGGACTGCGTCCAGAAGTGCTGCAAATTCCTCCTTGTTGACCTCCCAACGCTGCACATTATAGGTCACCACCCGCAGTGTAAAAGCGGTGTCCGGAATATTTTTTTTGGGAAAGGCAACATTGAATCCCATAACCGGCCAGATGATGATCCCTGCAATCAATCCCAGGGGAATAAGATATCTACGTTCCCATAAAACAGAAACCGGCAGAAAAAAACACATCGGCAGCAGATATATCCACCGGGGCCCATACAGCAGCACCGTGGCAAACCACCACACATCACCACAGAAACGCAATAGGGCCCAAATGCACAAAACCCCTGCGCCATAAAGGTATACCCCGAGCGAAAAAACCCTTTGAAAAAAAAGGAGCATGCCTCTGGAACGTGCTGTGTTTGCAGAATTCACTGGGCAGGCCGGGTCATATGATCGTACAGTTTCTGTTTATTCATCTGGTAAAATTATCTTTTTGGGAACCGGCTTTCTTAAAAGGGGTATAGAGCGGATCTCCCACCAGCACCATCTGCCAGGATAAATAGGGAAGGGACAAAAAATAACATTCAACCAGAGAAAGGTACCCATCAACCAGCAGGCCGAAAAATATTTCAGGAACAGGAAAAGCCTGCAGGTAAGGCTCACCCACAGGACCGATCGTGGCAGCCACACCATTGTCTATCATTTTTTTGCACCAGACCTGACTTTTCTCATTTTTAAGTGTGCTGCACTCTGAGCTGGCAATATGATACCCCACGGCACCCGGCTGCCATTCAAATGCATCAATATACTGTTGATGGCTGTACCATCCGCAGTACAATGCGGTATTTGGACAGTCACCCGGTTGGAATAGGGAATGATCATTGTCCAGCACAACAGACATTCGGTTCTTTCCCCTGACTTTTGCTGCAGCCTGATGAATGGAAACATCATAGGCTGCATATCCCCCTGTATTTTTTTTGGGATTGTCCGGATCAGGTGCCGGCCACCGCGCATCAAAATATGCCGTGCCTGTCAATCCGATTTTTTCAACCGCAATAGACTCATCGATGATTCTTTTGACCGTGGCCGCATCCGGACCGTCCAACCGGCTGACCATACGCACATCCTCTTTGGAAATATCAAGTTTCTGGTTTTTAAAACCCAAAAAGTAAGGGTTGGGTTTCCAGCCTTTCAAAGAATAGTTTTCAAATAACACAAGGGATAGTTCAGAATCAAACGCGGATCGATGGTCATGTCTGGTAATGGACAATCTGGTTTCAGAAATTTGTTTGATCTGCTTCTGGAGTTCAGTCCGTTTTTCTCTGTCTTCTTTTGGAAGGTTTTTCATCTGTTTACTCAGGGCATATTGTTTTTCCTTGAGCTGGTTTGCCTGTGTTTTCTGATCTGGGCGCATTGCCGGTGGCTCAACCCGCAAAGGCAGTCCGTATACTGTAACAAGGCAGCGTATCTTGCCGGACGGATCATTTTCCGTTAAATACCGGCGGACAGGCACCACAACCTTGCTTTCAAACGCTTCCCGGGTACACCATTCTTTGTCAGTGATCCAAACGGAGATTAGATTGGCCTTGGGAATGCGGCGTTTTTCCATATAATACCTGGCAATACCAATGCTTTCAGAGGCGTTCTTATTGGCCACAACCACGATCTCATCAGCATTTAGGGCAAATACCGGCTTATAAAAGAACAGCAGTACAATAAGATTGAATATACAAACAGATGAATTTTTTCTATTGAACACTATCGCCCCCAGTTTGATTCGGATATGAGCTTGTAAAAGAGTTCAGATGGAAATCGGGTTCAAAGCCATCAATTTTTAACAAAACGAGCAGGTTTTGAACATCTCTTCCGCCACTTTGCTGATAACAGGCCGGTATTTCCCGGATGGTGCGGGTTTTATGTCATCAACAAGTTCCACGATAATGTGATCATCGCTTTGCAGCCGTTTCTGTACCTGGGATTTGACCTGATCCGGTCCGTCGGCAGGAAAGCTGTCGTCCACGGCAAGGCGGACCCGGATTTCTCCGAGTTTCTCCTGGATCACCTGGAATTTCACGATGCCTTTCACCGACCGGGCAATATAGATGAATGAATAGCCCACCACCCATTTGCCCTCTTTGGTCACGATAAACTCCACAGCCCGTCCGCCACTGATATTGATGGAGGATAAAGATCTGCCGCAGGCACAGGACTGGTCGGACAAGGTGACGATGTCCCCGGTACGGTACCGGATAATAGGGAATGCCGGCCCCACGATATTGGTGACCACCAGTTCGCCTTCGCCGTGCACCGGTTCCAGTGTATTGGGATCGATGGTTTCCAGAATGACCTGTTCATCCATGCAGTGCATGGTGTGGTGCGCACACTCATGTCCCACCAGCCCCCCTTCCCGCAGACCGAAAGAATCATACACCGGTACTCCGAAACTCCGGGATATGATATCCCTGTCCACATCCGACAGCATTTCACTGGTGGTGATGATGACTTGCAGGCCGGAAAATTTCAGCTCCGTTAGATCCAGTCCTATTTCTTTGCACATGTTCACGGTGAGCACAAATGTACTGGGATATCCGAACAGGCATTTGGGCTTCCAGGAACACCATTGTTCAAAATATTGTCTGACCCTGTCACAATTCAGTTCAAATCCATTGCACAGCCCGTCATTGATGAACAGGTCCCGGACCCGTTTGATTTTGTCCTGTTTGCTCAGCTCCACAGGAGAACCCCAGTAATACATCTCCTTTTCCCCCCGCCGGACGCCCACCCATTCATGTCCCCGCATCCTGGCCGCGTTGATATGGGCCTCCCTGCTGGAAGATGTGTAAAATTCCAGGGCCTCATTGGTGGACCCGCTGGTTCTGACCAGTTGAATCCGCTTGCCTTCTTCTTTCCACACCATCTGTTCGCGATTTTCCCGCAAGGTCAGTTTTTCCAGCAGGGGAAATTTGGTAAGATCCTTCAGAGAGCGGATATCTTCAGGGTGTATCCGGCTGTCATCCATCAGGTGTCTCCAAAAGGGTGTGTGGTCATAGGCGGTATGGATAAGCTGCTTCAACCGGTGTAACCGAAGCGCTTCCAGTTCCTCTTTTTTCCACCACTGACTTTTGTTCAGTTCATTGAGAATAATGAAGCTGGGCCGTCCGAGAAAGGTTTCCTGAAGCCTGAATACGTTTCTGGCAACGAATGGAATCATACGTCACCTCCTACAAATGTTGAAATCTGCTAAAACAGGTAAAAATTATTCACCCCCTGGATCACTTTACGTGTCAATGCCCTCACAGGCCGGTTGATGAAGCACGGATCAACCGATACCGGGCAATACCCCTCATTTTTAACCATCTGCCCCAGGCGCGCAAACGTGCGGGCCGGATAGAGATTCTGCTCTCGGCCCAGCCATTCGCAGAACTTTTTGAACCGCCTTTCAACAATACGGTTCAATTTCCCTCCGTTGTACTGCTTGTCCTTTACCTTGAACAGGCTGAAACTGTGGAGGATCACTACGGCATCCGCTCCGGCGTCGCAGATCATCCTGACGGCGTCTCGGCACTCTTCAAAGGAAGACCCCATCAGGTCCACGGGTTTGGCCGGATGGAGCCCGGGCCAGGCCGGCTGTCGGAATCCGGACAGGGCCACTTCGAGGACATCTCCATACCATTTGGATCCGTTATATTGCCGGGAGTCTGCAAACAGACACTGCCCGCCTACATAGGGGAAGGTATAGGAACTGTCTATCCATATACCTGCGTCAGGCAGGATTTTGAGGGTTTCATCAGAAGCACCCATGTTTCCGGCTCGAAAGGCAATGGGCGCCTGGCCTGTCCACTTTTCAAGACGTGACGCTCCTTCTTCGATGATACGTTTTTGAAGATCCAGTGGCAGGTCCGCGATCTGATCGGTCATCTTGAACGGCTTGCCCTGGCGCTGGAGGCCGTAGTGATAATGCCCGGGATGGACATGGAGCTGCACATCCTGGCCGTGATCAAGCAAATACCGGCAAACCGGTTCTGTCTGATCGGGGTATCCCAGTTCATCATTAAAAGGCTCCACAAAAAATGTGGCTTTGACACCGTATTGGTCCAGAATATCGCAGATCAGCGGGATTCCGTAAGCCTTGTCCCTGTAATGCCCCATCATGCCTTTTGCCGGAGAAACCGGCCGCAGGTCCGGATTGTTCCAGGCCCCGCCCATGCTGCACTCCACATCAAAGGTGATGAAAACCCCGGGGTTCATGATTTGGAGTCCTGTGATTCCGGGTTGCCGATGATATCATGCCTCTGGGCCCCCAGTTTTTTTGCCATCTGAATGAAATCCACAAAAAACGGCTTGGGATCACGCCACATGAAAGAATCATCCTTTGTCCAGGGAAAACTGTTCCATAAAAACCGCAGCATGGTTTCAATTTTTCCCAGCCGTTTCTGACCCGGCGGCAGCTGATCTCCCCGGATCATCCCGATCATCCAGTTGGCATCTCCTCCCAGGATCCGGGATCGAAGACCCAGACGGTATGTTGTTTTTTTCATTTTCTCCGGCTCAAAATGGCTCTGCCAGAAAAGAAAGGAGGTATTGAACCCAGCCATGATCAAGGTGGGCGTTCCCCCGATAAACCTGGGGTTGATCTCCAGAAAAATATACTCGTCGGTTTCCGGATCATAATGGTACTGGACTCCGCCAAGTCCCTCGTAGCCGATTGCCTTGAACAGCTTGACTGCATCATCGATCAGCGGCTGATGGTGACAGCTGATCCGCTGGGTGGTGACGCCCCCGGCCAGGGGCATATGGTGTTCGCCGATATAATCGCCCACCATGAACGGTTCGCCCTTGTGCATCATCACCTGGACATGGTCTTCCGCCCCCGGGCAGTACTCCTGGACAATAATGTTGTCTGCAAAGTCCCTTACCTGTTCATGGACTTTCTGCAGCTGGACCTCGTCTTCTGCATAGGCCGCCTTCCAGGGTGCCTGTCCGCCTGAAATGTTCTGCCTTCTGGTCCTGAAAACAAGCGGGAATTTCAAGGCGGTTTTATCTGACATGAATTCATCCAGGCGCATCCCTTTTGCAACCGGAACACCCAGTTCCCTGCACAAGGCCTGCATGTAGTCCTTGTCGGTCGCCTTGTCAAAGCATTCCCGGGCCGGGGAAAACAGGTGAACATCCGGTTCAAACTGATCCCGGACATCGATCAGGACATTGTGATAAGCCTCTGCCACCGGCATAATGGAACCAACATCCAGCAACTGGGCCAGTTCCTTGATCTCATCGATAAATTCAGGGCTGTGGGTGGGGGTTTCCATCACCCAGGCACTGGCGGAATACCGGCTGTGGGCCGGCTGGCCATATTTTGATTTAACAATGGAATGAACTGTCAGGCCGTTCATGGCCAGGTTTCTGACCACCCACAGACCCACCTGGGTGTCACCCACCAGGGCCAGGACCCGGCAGGTTCTGTCTTTTTCTTTTATTTTTTCTTTGACAAACGGTTTTACCGCATACATAGGCCACTTCCTTGAAAAAACCAATTTTAGAACGTTGATAATCTACCTGTCCAGTAACGAGGCTTCTGCTTCTGGTGCATGACAGCGACAATAAGGACTTCATCTTCATGAACAGTGTATAGGATGGAATAGGGGAAACGCCGTATCAAACGTCTTTTTATTCCCGGTTCAATTTCAGGCCATATTTCTGGTTCCTCGACTATTTGGTTTATGGCCTTTTCAATGATGTCAAGAAAGTTAGTTCCGAGTTTTTCAACCTGCATCTCATAATAGAAGGCGGCATCAAGCATTTCTTCTTCAGCCGGAGCAAGAAAACGGAATTTCATCGCAAACCCTGAAGTTTTTTCCTGGCGTCATGAAAAACCTCTGCTCCAGGCCTGGCCACTATGTTTCCTGCCTTGTATTCCTGAAGCCGCCTGGAACATTCCTTAATCCACAATTGCTCAAGATTTCGTTCGTCAAGATCATCAAGATCTTCAATGAGCGTCTTGATCAACAGGGCACGTTCCCGGAAAGAAAGATGCTTTGCCTGCTGTTGGCATTTTTCTAATGCTGTTGACATAATTTTCCCCTTGTTGCATTTTCCCCAGTTTGAAATTGTTCAAAATTTTATTATTTTATTAAACACTTTTTCCACCTCAATGGCAACCTGGTCCCAAGACCTGACCCCGCTTTTTTCCTGCACGGCTTCAGGGTCCCATTCCTGACCAATTACCTCGGCAAGCGCAATTTTCAAGGGTTCCTTCTCTTGCGGCGGCACGATCCGCCCTGCATCCGGCACCGGCAGGATATCCCGCACCGCCCCTACATCTGTGGCCACCACCGGGGTGCCGCAGGCAAGGCTTTCCAGAACCACGTTGGGGCATCCTTCCCGGTAGGAAGCCAGGACACTTGCATCAGCCGCACTGAAGTATTGCGCCACACGGTCGTAGGGCTGGGGACCTGCAAGCATTACGCGATTTTCAACCCCGGAACTTTTCGCCATCTTCATAATGATTTCAGGCGATCCATCCTGGGCAGCACCTCCGACAAGGACCAGAAACACATCTTCAGGCAGCCGGGCCAGGACCTGTATCACTTCATGGTGCCCTTTTCTGTGTCCCAGGTGGGCAACGGTCACCAGCAGTTTTTTGTTCAGGGGCAGACCCAGTTCCCGGCGCCAGGCTTTTTTGTTCCGGATCTGAAAGGTATCTTTGTCCACCCCGTTGGGAATGATGAATATCCGGTCTTTGTCCACACCCAGCTGGATTGCTTCGTCAGCCAGCCGGCTGGAAACACTGATGACGGCAGCTGCATTTTTCAACGCATCTGCACACTGCTGTTTCTGGGATGCAATTTTAATGCACTCATACAGCTTGCCCCGCAGGGTGATGACATAAGGAATACCCAGTTCCCGGGCAATCCGAGATACCCCCACCCCGTCCGGCCACACAAAATGGGCATCCAGAATATCGGGCCGCCAGTCTCTGCAAAGATCGGCAACATAATGTTTAATGCCTTTTGCGTAAAACCGGGCATCCTGGTTTTTTAAAATTTTCGGGGTGTAGAAAAATTTCGGCCGGAATACATCAAGGCCGTTCCAGTTCTCTCTGGTGTCACCTGCCTGTTTTCCAGCCAGAAACGGAAACCAGGGAACAGGAGAGTACACCTGCAGGGTTTCAAGCCGGGCCAGGGCCGAGATCCGATGAAATACAAAAATCCCCCAGTTCGGATTGTCACTGTTGGGAAAGCAATATGAAAACGATAAAATTTTCATTTTTTACGACAGGTCTGAATAGAGCTGGATATAGCTGTCCACCATTCGGTCCATGCTGTATCGGGATTCAACCAGGGCTTTTCCTTTTTGAGCAATGGTATCCCGTTTTTCTTTGTCCTGGAGGCATAGCTGCATGGCATCTGCAAGTACTTCAGGGTCCCCAGGTTCCACCAGGATGCCGTTGTCTCCCATCATTTGCGGTATTCCCCCCACCCGGGTGGCCACCACCGGCAGACCTGCCATCATGGATTCCAGTATCACCATGGGCAGTCCTTCGCTGCGGCTGGAAAGAACAAACACATCCGCCCCGTTGTAAAGGGCCGGGGTGTCGCTGCGAAACCCCAAAAACAGCATGCAGTCTTCCACTTTTTCCTGTTTGGTTTTTTCCATGAGCATCCTGCAGTAGGAATCATCTTTGAGCCTGCCCGCCACCACCACCTTGAATACATTGCTGTGATCATGTCTGTGCTTCAGAATCGCGACCGCCTGGATCAGGTCTTCAAATCCTTTTTCCGGCCTGGGGTTTCCCACGGATAAAAACAAGGTGTCTGTTTCTTTGACATGCAGTTCCTGCCGGATATTTTCCCGGAGCCGGCGGTCTTTTTTACATTCAGGCACCCCGTTGGGGATAATCTGGACCGTTTTTTTCCAGTTCAGGTATTGGGTGTGTCGTTGTTTTACAGCATCTGATACCGCACTGATGCCGCTAAAAAATTTTGAAAACAACCGGTACCGTTTTTGTAACGGTTCAAACCCCAGGTATAAAAGTCCATGGGCGGTAAACAGAACAGGAACACGCCAGAATAATCGGCTTGCCGGGACAACATAGGGAACGCTGGCGTAATCATGGGCATTGATAATGGAAGGGGCAAAGGCCCTGAGTATCCTTCCCAGTTTCCAGACAGCCGGGATGTCTTTTCCGGAAAAACTGTGCAGCGCGGTTATATTCACGCCTGTATCAGTTAATTCATCTGCCAGATCCCCTGGTTCCTGAAGGCAGATGACCAGGGTCTGGATCTGCTTTGAAAACAGGCCTTTTGCCAGGTGTACCACCAGTTTTTCCATTCCCCCGGTCCGCAGTTCTGAAACGATAAGGGCGACCCGCAGGCTGTTTTTTTTTCCACGCATCCTATTTTTCGCTATCGCAGGCGTTGGTTTCCGCTTCATAATCCATTACTGCATTTTCATAGGCCCGTCTCAGACATACCGGGAGCATCAGCAGAACCCACAGACCCTCCATGTAAATCATGGTGATGGTCAGCCCGCAGGTCAGAATGATCACAATGGAAAGAAAAATCCCGAACGCCAGCAGTACAAAATCATGTTCCATTTCAGGGGGCAGCCGCCCGGAAATCTTTCTTATCCGTCGGGTTTCATTCAGCGCAAACCAGATTATCAAGGCAAATAAGAAAAATCCGTGGACACCCAGTTCAGCTATGCATTTTACAAAGGTATTATGGGAGTCCTTGCCCTCATATTCAGGAATATACCGCCCGATGGTCTGGTACCAGTTGCCGATTCCGATCCCCGCGGGATGGTCATACACCATCTGCAGCCCGGCATTCCAGAGCCGGAACCGGCTCATTGCTGATTCATCCCTTTCTTCCTGTTCGGATACAACAATGGTGGTCAACCGTTCCAGAAACTGTTCGTCAGATACATAAAGTCCTCCCATGGCACCCAGAACAAGGCCGACAGCAATTTTTTTTCTGTGGCGCTTGGGGGCCATGAGAATGGCTGCCATGCATCCCATGAAAATCCCCACAAACGCCCCACGGCTTCTGCATAGCACAATGGTGTTGGCTGCGAATGCGGCTGCCGGAAGGCAGAGCAGTTTATACCGCCATTTTCTGGCCCGCAGCAGCTGGATCCCGATAATGGGCAGCATGGCCGCCATAAATGCAGCCAGGAAATTGGATTCAGCAAAATCCGCCCCGCCCAGGCCCTCCAGTCTGCCTGAAACAAAAGACCGTCTGGGCATGTCCCAGGCCTGCAGGCCCAGAATCAGGGCACACATAACAAACACCCACATCAGCCCATCCAGTTTGTTTCTGTCTGTGATGATGTGTGTCATCAAAAAGAGAAAAACAGCAATTTTGGTAAATTTCACCGCTGGATGATCCACGGTGGAATACCTTACCACTGTGGAAGATCCGCCCAGAAAAGAAAACCAGATCACCAGCAGAAATAACAGTACGAGTATCTCCTGGCCCTGGAAGACAGCAGACCCGAATCTAAGTTTTCTGTACTGCAGCACAACGCCCATAATGGTGGCAAGGGCAAGGGTGAAAGAATACCGGATGCCCAGTCCACGAAATGGCACTTCCCACCATTGCCCATAAGGTCCGATGGAATAGTCCGCCAGGTATCCGTAGACGCCCAGGTGGGGCAAAAAAACCGCACCAATGGCACATACAGAAAACAGGCCGATAAATATAATGGATTTTATGGAAAACATGGAAGATTATCCGTTCCGGATCATTGACCACAACTTAAAAAAATGAGACCACCGGATTTTATGTAGTTCTGACGGATGTAAATGATTCATGACAGGCTTGAAAAATTCTATGTAGAATTTTTCCCGTTTATAACGATTGTCTGTAACACCTTTTTCAAGAAGATTATTGGCCTGTTGTATACAGGATTCCGTCCAACCGGAATAATCCAGTTCCACGGTTTTACCATTGTCAAATACCGGGATCTGCCGTATGTTTTCAATACCCTGGGCACCCAGATCAGCTGTAACGATACAGCTGGTTCTTTCAAAGCGGTTCCAGGTCATGATGTCACCATCTTCCCAGTAAACGGGATTGGCCAGAAAATTGCCCAGAGAATAGACCACCGGGTACCCCCGGTAGATTTCCATGCCCTGGAGTACATGGGGATGGTGTCCCAGTACCATGGATGCGCCTGCATCTATAAAAGCGCGGCCCTGCTGTATCTGGGCCGGAGAAGGGATCCGGAACCGCTCTTCGCCCCAGTGAGGGGATACAATAATATGGTTCACCTGTGTGCGCAGGTCCTGGATGTTTTTTTTCAAGTGCATCATATCCATCGGGGCGAGCCCGCTGCCTGCATCTGCTGCAAATCGTTTTGCGCCGGTGGTATCGGCTGCACATCCCAGAAAAGCGACCTGTATCCCTCCGGCTTCCATGACCGCTGGTTTCATTGCTTCCTGTCTGTTGATACCTGCGCCGACAAAAGGGATTCCCAGTGTTGCCAGGGTGTCCTGAACCGCTTGAAACCCTTTTTCAAGGCAGTCAAACATATGGTTGTTACCCAGGGTGACCACATCAAAGCCTGCGTGGGGTAAAGACGCGACTTGATTCGTGCTTGATATGACGCGGGGTTCGGCCGGAACTTTTTCCACCCCCGGCAGCGTACATTCAAGGTTGCCGAAAACGATATCGCAGGATGCAAACAGATCGATTATCTCCTGTGAAACGGCTTCCAGTCCTCTGCCTGCCTGATAATCAGGCGGTTTTGCACTCAACAGCAGGTCACCGGCTGCGGCAATTCGAATGGTGTTTTTTCGAAGATTTTTCACAATGGGCGGTTCTGATTCCTGAACCAGTCATTTCTGACAATCAGAATTTTATCGTTTGCGGTCCGCTCGGCCTCTTTCCATTGAATGGTCCAGTTTACCTGGTCATCGATTTTGGTTTTCAGATAAGACCTGGTTTCTGCTTCCGTGAGTTGAAAGTTGTTTCCCCGTTTCAGGTTCACGGTGATGTCGTTTGGTCCGGTCTGGATGAACTGATATTCCAGCAGTCCTTCCATCCAGCGCATGACCAGGGTGAGACCGGGCATGGTAATGGATTTGTTTTTCAGATGGATCACATCTCCGGTACGGCCGTCCACCGGTCCGATTCGGGGCCATGTGATGCCGGACGGCGATGGCTCAAATGATTTCCAGTGCAGCATGTCACCGGTATCATACCGGATGAACGGCATGGCAAAATTGCACAGGGATGTGGCAATGCCTTTGCCGGTTTTTTCCTTTTCATAAATCTGCCGGTTTTCCGAATCGATGATCTCCAGAATCCCCCGGTAAAAGGACACATGAAGTCCGTCCTGTTCCTTTCCTTCTGCCGCATGCATGCCCCCGTCATTCAGGCCCCACTGGTCCAGAACATTGTCGATCTGCAGTATTTCCTTTATCCGGTGCCTGACTTCCGGTCTCAATGGTTCTGCGGTGCAGACCACGCCTTGTATCTGCATGGGCCTGATCTTCAGGTCATGAAAATGTTCACACATCTCCCGGATCGCAGTGGGATAGCCGTAAATCAGCCTGATCTGGTTGAAATATCCGGTTCTGCTCAATGCAATGACCCGCTCTCGGGTGATGTTGGAACCACTGCTGATCCACCGGTTCAGCAGCCTGTCCCGCCATATGCGTTTGTCATGCAGTCCCGCACCGATGGATTCTCCCCCGATGACCAGAAACGGGTCTCCGATGGAATAACCGGCCCGGGACCATCCCACATACATCTGAGCCCAGGAGATTTCTTCGTCCAGCCGGGTCATCTGGAATTTCAGGGGCTGGCCGGTACTGCCTCCGGTTCGTGATTCCTGGCTGAAGACCAGTCTGTTTCGGGTTACCAATTCGGTATAGTTGTCAGTAATATCTTTTTTGGTTATGACCGGGAGCCTTTCCAGGTCTTTGATGTTTCTGATCTCTTCGGGTCCCTGGATGAATTTTTCCCAGATGGTTTTATAAAATGGTACGTAATCCCAGCAGTAATGCACCATTTTTCTCAGTTTCCGTTCCTGGTACCGGGTGATTCGCTCCAAAGGCCAGTACTGTTTATTCCGCAGGCAGTGAAAATAGCTGGTACGGATTGGTACACTGGCGGCCATGATCAAATTTTTCATAGGCAATTACGGCTTCCTTTCAAAGAGCAAATGGGGGATCAGCCGGCCCACTGCCTTTAAAACAAATCTCTCCCTTCGGGATGATGGTGGCGCCGTTACCGGACCGGGAACGAATCGTGAACAACTACCTATCCGGTTCGGAAACGGAAAGCATTATTCCCTTTGCATACCGGGCGCCTTTGACATCGGTCACGACAAAATGGACTGTCCCGTTCCAACCGATATCAGCCATACCCGGTGACCACAGATATGTATAGGTATGGAATGTGCCGCCGCCTTTGAGGTTGTTTCTCGTCTGTCCTGTGTCCGTCAGTATTCCTCCGGCAGGACTGTTTTCAACATGGACTTCAAATGGCTGACCATCCTGTTCCTGCACATGAAATTTCACAAAGAACTGATCTCCGGGTTCAATGGTCTGCCGGCGATGGATGCTGATACTCTTGCCCTCCGCATCAGTAAGCATATGATAAATGTAGGGGGCGCGATTGACATCTTCCACCCGGACATGAATTGTTTCCGAAACCATTGTGGTGCCATCGGATGCATGGACCGTAAAATCATAATCCCCGGCCTGATCATAATCCGGGCTCCAGATGAAGACCGGTCCCGGTGTCCGGCCGTATCCAGGCAATTCGGTTTCATTCAGGCCGTTTTTATATATTTCGTCAAGTATCAGGCGATCAGCCAGTTCATGGATATAATATTCGATATAGGTATATCCGTGATACCGGTTCTCGGTACCAGGAACCGGCATGCCGTTGTAAGTAAGAACACTGTCCCCCCATTTTACAATGGAATGGACATCTCCGGCATCCTCAGGGTTCAACCCGCGGGCAATCTCCCATTCATCGGGAATACCATCATCATCTGAATCCGGCCGGGGATTTTCCGGGGTGAGTCCTGCCATCAGACCGCCCTGGGAAAAGGTTTTTCCCCATTTCCCTGTACCGGTTCTGATGTCGTTCACATTGCGGCGGGTCACCGCATCTTTGGGCAGACAACCGGCATGGGCCAATACCTGCTCATACGAGTCCAGAACCGCATGTGTGGTTACCGGTGTTGCAGGAAATGGGAAACTCGCCCTTTCGTCATTACTGCCATTGTAAATAAACGCTCTATCGGAATCAAAGAGATCAAGAAAACCCTGCGGCTCATCCAGCATGTCAAAATAGTTGTCTTCACTGAAAATAAGACTTTTGCCGCTTGCAATCAGGGGATTGTAATAAACATTTTCACTCATGCGTTTTGCGCTGTTAGGTCCGACCTTGAAATAATTTCCGATAATATTGGTGCGGAACAGCTCTCCTTTCCGTTGCTGGTTCATGTGCAAAGGATGCCAGGCAATACCAAGGTCGCAGTTGTAAATGACGTTGTTGCGATAATCCAGTATTTCGATTCCGCTCAACGGGGCACGGATTTTATGGTGCGAATAAAAGGTGTGGTGTAGACTGATGTCTTTCCCGCTGTAGCCCAAAATCATGCCGAAATTATGGGTAGGGCTATTAAGGGGATCGGTTCCGGCAAGAAATTCGTCGAGGTTGGTTGAAAGATCTCCATCCAGATCATCTTCAGGGCGGACATCCTTCAACGTTTCAATGTCATCGCTGTCAGAATAATCGATCACCATTTTTTCCCACCAATCTGGAATACCGTCGTTATCCGTATCCAGATGAAAGGACCATTCAGGCGACGATTCGGTGCCGGGAACAAACGGATTCGAGCCCAGCAGATACTCTTCCAGATTGGTGGCGCCATCCATATCCGGATCAGCCTCCGGATGAAAATCGGTAACAAAATCAGTGTACTGATCGTCTTCAGAAAATATCATTGCCATTTTTTCCCAATGATCTGACATGCCGTCCCTGTCCCGGTCGATAAAAGTATCCCAGGGACTGCCGTATCCGGCGGACTCTTCCACACCGCACCATTGCACTGTTGCCTGTCTGAGGTTGCTGAAATCAAAATTTTCATCGCTTCCCCAGGCCCCTGAGATATGGTCGAACACAGCGCCGCGGCCGCCTGCCCTCAGATTGTCCCCTTCGGAACCCTGATGAAACGGGGCCCGCAGCCTTAAAAAACGCAGGATAACATCGTCAACCGAGTTGCCGCCGTCCCCGTCACTTAGATTCAACATCCCGTTAATCGTAATCCCTGCCCCGGGCGCTGTCTGACCGGCAATGGTAAGCGGAGCATTGGCTGTATACAGGCGATGGGATTTCTTCAGCAGCCACTCGCCTGCAGGCGGCGGACAGTCGATGACACCGCTGACATCAAAAACAATAATCCGCGGTTCATTCACCATGAGGGCATCATGGAGACTGCCAGGTCCGTCTGAATTCAGGTTGGTCACTTTGATTACCCGCCCCCTTCTGCCTCCCTGGGTTGCCATCCCAAAACCTTCCGCCCCGGGAAAGGCCGGCACGCTCGAAAAAACAGCGCCTTCAGGTAAACCTTCCACCTGCCAGGTGATGTCCGGTCCCAATCCCTCGGGTGGGGTAAACTCCAATGATAGAGGGGTCCCTTCTTCAACAGTTTGATATCCAGCTATGCCAAGAATATGAGAAGAAACCCCGGCATAAACCGTAAAAATGGTAAAATGCAGCATACAGATTTGTATCAGCAAGGCTGTGATGAAGGATTTTAATTTTATAAAAAACATGTTTACCCACTTTGATACTCTTTGTGAATCTTTTCCAGCTCTCTGATTTCAACCTGCATCCGTTCTTCCCAAGTCCAGAATTTTGCGGCCAGTTTTTTTTGTTCCGCTTGAAATTTTTTCTTCTGTGCATCGTCTTTGAGCAGATCTGCCAGGTATCTGCCCAGGGTGTCGGTGTCTTCTTTCGGGGCCAGCAATGCATTGGTCCGGTGATCGAGCAGGTCGGATGTCGACGGATCGATAACTGAGACAACCGGGCAGCCGGCCCATGCCGCCTCATACAGAGGATTGCACCGGTTGGTGACATCATTGGTGATCATGAACACATCCGCCAGGTTCATCAATGCCCAGATATCTTCATGGGCCACCGACCTGAACCAGATGACATCATCTGTCAGACCAAGTT
>JAABUD010000010.1 GCA_011389555.1 Desulfotignum sp.
CGCCAATATGGTGACAGGTGTCAGCAATGGCTATGAAAAGCAACTGATACTGGCGGGAATTGGTTACCGGGCGGAAAGCAAGGGAAATGAGGTGGTTCTGAATGTGGGGTATTCCAATCCGGTGGATTTTTCTCTTCCCGAAGGGGTCAGTGCCGCAGTGGAGAACAACACCAAAATAACACTGACTGCGATTGACAAGGAACTGCTGGGTCAGACAGCTGCCAACATCAGAGGTATCCGGCCCCCGGAACCCTATAAGGGAAAGGGGATCATGTATGCGGATGAACGCATTATCAGAAAAGCAGGCAAGACTGCGGGTAAAAACTAAAACCTGGGAATAGTTATCATGGGAAATACATCACCGAAAGTTATGGCAAGGTTCAAGCGGAAAAAAAGAATCAGAAAGCATCTTCATGGCGATCAAGAACGCCCCAGATTGAGTGTTTTCAGAAGTTCCAGTCACGTTTATGCCCAGATTATCGACGATACAGAAGGGAAAACTCTGGTGGCCGCCTCTACCTTGGATAAAGAATACAAATCACACCCCGTCACAGGCAAAAAACAGGAAATTGCCAAAGCAGTGGGGGTCCTGCTGGGTAAAAAAGCCCTGGACAAAGGGATTACAAAAGTGGTGCTGGACCGGAATGGATTTCTGTATCATGGACGTATCAAAGCACTATCAGACGGGGCTCGTGAAGCGGGTCTGGAATTCTAATTAAGGAGGAAACCCTTGGCTAGACAGCAAATGGAAGACAATGGATTGATCGATAAAGTCGTCAGAATCAACCGGGTGGCCAAAGTGGTCAAAGGCGGCCGGAATTTCAGCTTCAGTGCCCTGGTCGTGGTCGGCGATGGGGAAGGCAGTGTGGGGTATGGTCTGGGTAAAGCCACGGAAGTACCCGAAGCTATCCGTAAAGGCATGGAAAAGGCCAAAGGCAACATGGTTAAGATTGCGTTGTTAAACGGTACCGTGCCTTTTGAAGTGGTGGGAAAAGCCGGAGCCGGCCGTGTGTTGCTGAAACCCGCATCACCGGGTACAGGGCTGATCGCCGGCGGCGGCATCCGTGCGGTGCTGGAGGTGGCGGGTGTGACCGATATCCTGACCAAATGCATCGGGACCCACAACACACAGAACATTGTCAGGGCAACCATGGCCGGTTTGCAGTCTCTTTGTACGAAAGAGGATGTGGCCAGAAGACGGGGCCTGAAACCGGAAGAAATATGATTTTGATTCGATGCACCATCAAAGGGGGTTGCAATGGCGGATAAATTGATAATAACACAGATTCGAAGCACGATTGGACGTCCGGCCAAACATGGTCGGATCGTTCGATCCCTGGGCATCAAGCGGATGCATCAGACCGTGGAACATAAAAATGACCCTGTCATTCTGGGACAAATAAAAAAAGTGTCTCATCTGTTGAAAGTAGAGGAGGTATAACATGCAGCTTCATGATCTGGCTCCGGCGCCGGGAAGCAGAAAAAACAGGAAACGCGTGGGCAGAGGCCCGGGATCGGGTATGGGAAAGACTTCCACCCGGGGCCATAAAGGATTGAAAGCGCGTTCCGGGGGCAACGTGAGACCTGGATTCGAAGGCGGTCAGATGCCCATTTATCGACGGCTTCCCAAACGGGGGTTCACAAATATTTTCAAGGCAAACCATGCGGTGTTGAATGTTAAAGATCTGGCGCGGTTTGAAGACGGTGTCACCATTGATCCTCAGACCCTGTATCAGGCCGATCTGGTGAAAGGCCGGGTGGATGGTATCAAGATTTTAGGGTCGGGCGATGTGACAAAGAAACTGGTATTAAAAGACCTGCTGGTTTCCAGAACGGCCAGAGACAAAATTGAAGCTGCCGGTGGCAGCATTGAATGAGCCAAACCAGATGAGGACCGCATAAGATGATACAAAACAGCTACCAGAACATGTTGAAGCTGCCCGATCTCAAACGCAAGATTCTGATAACGCTTGGATTGCTGTTTGTCTACCGGATCGGCGTTCATGTGCCGACCCCGGGGATCGATGCCACTGCGCTGGCCTCTTTTTTTGCAGCCGCATCCGGGACCCTTTTTTCCATGTTCAACATGTTCTCCGGAGGGGCGCTGGAACGGTTGTCCATTTTTGCGTTGGGCATTATGCCGTACATCAGTGCATCCATTATTCTGGAGTTGATGACGGTGGTCGTTCCTCACCTGGCCCAGCTCAAAAAGGAAGGGGATGCCGGGCGGAAAAAGAAAACCCAGTATACCCGGTATGGGACCGTGGTTCTGAGTGTCATTCAGGGCTTTGGGATCAGTGTGGGACTGGAATCCATGACGTCTCCGGCCGGCGCTGCCATTGTACCGGATCCGGGCTGGGGATTCCGGCTGGTGACCATTATCACGTTGACCGCAGGTACCGCCTTTATCATGTGGCTGGGGGAACAGATCACTGAAAGAGGAATTGGCAACGGGATCTCCCTGATAATATTTGCCGGTATTGTCGCAGCCATGCCGTCTGCCATCGGTAATACCGTCCGTTTGATGAGCACGGGTGAAATGGGAATTTTTGCCGTTATCATTTTGTTGATTATCATGGTCAGCGTGGTGGCCTGCATTATTTTCATGGAACAGGCCCAGCGAAGGATTCCGGTTCATTATGCCAAACGGGTGGTGGGTCGAAAAATGTATGGCGGGCAAACCTCGCATCTGCCATTGAAGATCAATACCGCGGGGGTCATTCCGCCTATTTTTGCTTCATCCATCATCATGTTTCCCACGACGATTGCCCAGTTTGCCAACATGCCCATACTGCAGACCATCGCTGCCATGTTCAGTCCGGGCACGGTCTGGTATTACCTGCTGTATGTGGGATTTATCATCTTTTTCTGCTTTTTTTATACCGCGGTGCAGTTCAATCCCGATGATGTGGCAGACAACATGAAAAAAAACGGGGGGTATATTCCGGGAATCCGTCCGGGAAAACGGACGTCCGAGTATATCGATAAAGTGTTGACACGGATCACGCTGGCTGGCGCCATATACGTATCTGCCGTATGCGTGCTTCCCACCATGCTTATGGATAAATTCAACGTGCCTTTTTATTTTGGCGGTACGGCCCTGTTGATCGTGGTCGGGGTGTCCATCGATACGATTTCACAGATTGAATCCCACTTGATTACGGGCAATTATGATGGTTTTCTTGGAAGGTCCGGCGCCAGGCGTATCAAGGGCAGGTCTTAACCTTTCATAGCAAAAGGAGATGAATTTAAGATTATGGCAAAAGAAGAACCCATCAAAGTCGACGGGAAAGTACTTGAAACTCTGCCAAATGCCATGTTCAAGGTTGAGCTTGAAAACAAACATGTCCTTTTGGCGCATATTTCGGGAAAAATGCGTATGCATTTCATAAAAATATTACCCGGGGACAGGGTGACTGTGGAAATATCCCCCTATGATCTGAGCCGGGGAAGAATCACATACCGGTTCAAATGAATGGAACAATCAGATTAGGAGTAGATAGATGAAAGTAAGAGCATCTGTTAAAAAAATATGCAGAGACTGTAAAATCATAAAAAGACGTGGTGTCATCAGGGTTATTTGTATTAACAAGCGCCATAAACAGCGGCAGGGATAGGGGGAAAGAAATTTGGCACGTATTGCAGGAGTAGACTTACCAAAGGACAAGCACACGTGGATTGCACTGACCTATATTTACGGTATCGGTCCCAGCAGATCCAGACAGATTCTTGACAAGAACGGGATTGATCCGACGGTCAAGGCAGGCGGACTTACTGAAGCGCAGATCAATGATATCCGAAAAACCATTGACGCGGATTACAAGGTGGAAGGCGAGCTCAGAACCGATGTGTCCATGAATATCAAACGATTGATGGATTTGGGGTGTTATCGTGGTCTGCGTCACCGAAAAGGGCTTCCCTGTCATGGTCAGCGGACGTCCACCAATGCCAGAACCCGGAAAGGCCCGAAAAGAGCCGCAGTTAAAAAGAAGAAATAGTATCAATATACATAATTTAAGGTATAATCACTATGGCAAAAAAGTCGAAAAAGACCGTCAGCAAAAAACGGGTCAAAAAAAATATTTCCACCGGCATTGTTCATATTCAATCCACGTTCAACAATACCATTGTCACCATTGCCGATGAAAACGGGAATACCATCTCCTGGGCCAGTGCCGGGATGCAGGGATTCAAGGGATCCAGAAAAAGTACGCCGTTTGCTGCCAAACTGGTGGCGGAAGATGCCGGAAGCAAAGCCATGGAACATGGTATGAAAAATGTGGGCGTGTATGTCAAAGGACCCGGGCCCGGCAGAGAATCCGCATTGCGGGCGCTGCATGCCCTGGGATTCAATATTTCCATGATCAAGGATGTTACCCCGGTGCCCCACAATGGATGCCGTCCGCCCAAACGTAGAAGAGTATAAGTCCACATTATTGGATTGATAAAGGAGGAAAACGTTGTCACGTTATACAGGATCAGTCTGTCGTCAGTGCAGACGCGAGAATATCAAGCTTTTTCTGAAAGGCGACCGCTGTTTTTCAGATAAATGCAGTTTTGATCGGCGGGGATATCCGCCCGGAGAACATGGCCAGAAACGCCAGAAAGTGTCTGACTACGGCCTGCAGCTGAGGGAAAAGCAAAAAGTCCGCAGAATTTATGGACTGTCGGAAAAACAGTTTCGCATCACCTTCAAGCGGGCGGACCAAAAGAAAGGCATCACCGGTACCAACCTGCTGAGCCAGCTGGAAACCCGACTGGACAATACGGTTTTCAGAATGGGGTTTGTCAATTCCAGAAACCAGGGCAGACATCTGGTTCAGCATGGTCATTTTACCGTGAACGGCAAAAAAGTGGATATCCCGTCCTATCATGTAAAAAAAGGGGATATTGTCGCTTTGCGGGAAAAAAGTAAAAAGATCCAGGCCATATCGGATTCTTTGGATGCCATAGTCAGGCGGGGAATCCCGCAATGGCTGGAAATCGATAAGGAAAAATTCCAAGGGGAAGTGGTAAATATTCCGGCCAGAGAAGACATCACATTGCCGATTCAGGAGCAGTTGATCGTTGAGCTGTATTCAAAATAGGATACATCCTGGTAGCATGATGGATCCAATAAAAATTCAGGAGATTTGAATGTCATCTGAAAAAATTGCATATGTCAACTGGCGAGAGATGATCAAGCCGGAAAAGCTTGACATCACCACAACTTCAACCTATGGAAAATTTGTGTGTGAACCGCTGGAGAGAGGATACGGCATCACCATCGGCAATTCCCTGCGGAGGATAATACTATCTTCCATCTATGGTGCTTCGATCGTATCGGTAAAGTTTGATGATGCCCTGCATGAATACAGCGTGATTTCCGACATCAGGGAAGATGTGTCAGAAATTATTTTGAACCTCAAAGAGCTGAAACTAAAGGCACATGATGTGGAAGACCGGATACTGACACTCAGTGTCAAAGGCGAAGCAACGGTAACCGGTGCGGACATTGTCAGTCCGGACGGCAAGGTTGAGATATTGAATCCGGAACAGCATATTGCCACGCTTTCCAAAAACGGGGCTCTGAACATGACCATGGTGGTCAAAACCGGAAAAGGCTATGCGCTGGCATCGGCCAACAAAGATGAAGATGCGCCAGTCGGCACCATTCCCATAGACGCGGTTTTTTCCCCCATCAAACGGGTGAAATATGTGGTGGGTACGTCCCGGATCGGCCAGAAAACCGATTATGACAAACTGACGCTGGAAGTCTGGACAGACGGCAGTGTACTCCCGGAAAACTCCGTGGCCTATGCCGCAAAAATTCTCAAGGAACAGATGAATCCGTTCATCAATTTCGATGAGGAAAAAGAGCCTGATTTTTCCGAAGAGAACAGTGAAGAGACCGACGGCAAATTCAATGAAAATATTTATCGTTCCGTGGATGAACTGGAATTGTCTGTCAGAAGCTCCAACTGCCTGAAAAATGCCAAAATCAATACCATCTATCAACTGGTTCAGAAAACCGATAATGAAATGCTCAAAACCAAGAACTTCGGCAGAAAATCATTGAATGAAATCAAAGAAGTTCTGGCTTCCATGGATCTTTCTTTGGGGATGGATCTCGTAGGATTCGACCCACCGGAAGAAGAGAATAATCAGCAAGGAGAATAATCGCCATGAAACATAGAAAATCCGTATTAAAACTGAACAGAACCTCAAGTCACCGGAAGGCGATGTTTAGAAACATGGTGACATCCCTGTTCAAGCACAGCAGCATCAAAACCACAGAAGCCAAAGCCAAAGGCTTGCGGATCATTGCCGACAATATGGTCACACTGGCCAAACAGGGCGATCTCCATGCAAGACGGCAGGCCCTGGCAGTGATCCAGGAAAAAGATGTGGTGCACAGACTTTTCGATGAAATGTCGGAAAAATTTGCCTCGCGGCAGGGTGGTTATACCAGAATTACCAAGCTGGGTCCCAGAAAAGGGGATGTGGCGCCCATGGTTCAAATTGAATTGATCATGGAGTAACGAAAATATGTATCGAAATCACGGGTGAAAACCGGCCCCAGTATACATACATACAAAAATCCCCTGAAATATCATTTTTCAGGGGATTTTTTTTGTGTTGTTGTCTCATCACCCCCCGATGGAGGTCATGTGGCTGATGGGTATGTCTTTTGGGTGCTGCTGCCCTAATGAATGGCACCGCGGCTTGTGTTTGAGAGAGGTTTGAATGATCTCTTTCAATTGTGTCTCATCCGCGCCGTCCCGCAATGGGGTCAAAATGTCTTTTTCATAGTCATTGAGCAGGCATGGACGCAGATATCCCCGGGAAGTCAGTCGCAGTCGGTTGCATTCACTGCAGAAATGAGAAGAGATGGGAGTGATGAATCCTACCACGCCGGATGCACCGGGCAGGTGATAATTTTTGGACGGTCCGTCATAGCTCCGGTGCGGTTTTTCTTTCAAAGGACCCAGCCCGGTTTCAATCCGCTGACGGATCTCCGCAGTCAGCACCTGCTGCTGTTTTTCCATATGCGAATCCCCCATGGGCATATACTCGATGAACCGGATGTGAAAGGGGAATTCACGGGTCAGAGCCGCCAGGTCTGCCACTTCATCATCATTGATACCCCGGATGACCACGGTATTGATTTTAATGGGGGCCATGCCCAGTTCATGAGCGGTCATGATCGCCTTCCACACACGGTCGAACCGGTCCCGCCGGGTGATGGTTTGAAACCGGGCCGAATCCAGGGTGTCCAGACTGAAATTGAGACGACGAATCCCCATGTCCTGGAGTGCCTGGATTTTGTCCCGGGTCAGTAACGATCCATTGGTGGTGATGGAGATATCCGACAGGGTTTTGATGGCACACAACTGCTGAAGAAAAGAAAGAATGTTTTTTCTTACAAACGGCTCACCACCGGTGATCCGTACTTTGGTGATTCCCATGTCACAGGCCAGTCGGGTGATTTTGAGAATTTCTTCGTACCGGGCAATCTGATCATGGGGAATCACGGAAAACGGTGCGGCCGGTACACAGTACCGGCATCGGAAATTACACCGGTCGGTCACCGATATTCGAAGATAGTTGATGGAACGGCCACCCGCATTCATGATATCTCTCCTTGACCATAATGGGCCAAAAGGGCCTCCACCAGTCCGGCGATCGTATACGGGGCCGCCTCCACAGCCGGTTCCAGCCCGAATGATCGGATGGTATCCGAAGTGATGGGCCCGATGCTGGCAATGGTGACCTTTTTCATCAGATCAATCGTTTTGCCCGAAGGCAGCAGAGACATGAAGTTGGTCACTGTGGAAGAACTGGTAAATGTGACGGCATCGATCTGATTTTTTTCCAGCAGCTCATTGAGTTCAGGGCCGGCTCCTTGTTCCAGTACTGTCTCATAGGTGGTGACTTCATCCACCCGGGCTCCCATTTTGGTCAGTTCCTCCGGAAGAATGGTTCTTGCTTTTTTTGCCCGGGGCAACAGCACGGCTTTTCCTTTGATATCTGCCGTTGAAAATGCCTGGACCACAGATTCGGCCCGAAACGTTTCCGGAAGAATGTCACTGACAATCCCGTAATCCGCCAGGCGCTGCTTGGTCACAGGGCCGATGCAGGCAAATTTCAGATGTCCCAAAATCCGGACATCGTTGCCCAGGTCAAACAGGGTGTCAAAGAAGAATCTAACCCCATTGACCGAAGTGAACACCAGCCAGTCATATTCTTTGATTCGTTGAATGGCATCGATGACCGGGGTGTTGTCAAGAGGCGGTTCAATACGGATGGTGGGAATTTCAATGCAATGAGCCCCCAGTCGCGTCAACTCGGCCATCAGACCGGATGCCTGAGCCCGGGCCCGGGTGATGACAATATTTTTTTGGAACAATGGGGTTCTGTCGAACCATGCCAGTTCTGTTCGCAGGGACACCACCGATCCGACCACAATGACGGCCGGCGATTTCAAGCGGGCCTGGCGGACGTTTTCGACAATGGTTTCCAGGGTGCCGGTGACGGTTTGCTGCAAAGGGGTGGTCCCCCACCGAACCAATGCGACCGGGGTATCCGCAGGTTTGCCGTGATTCATTAACTGCGTCACGATGTTTTCCAGATTTTTCACCCCCATGAGAAACACCAGGGTGGCATCGGATCTGGCAAACACATCCCACTGCATGCGGGAATTTTTGCGGGTGGGGTCCTCATGCCCGGTGATAAAAGAGACAAACGAGGTATGATCTCTGTGGGTGACCGGAATACCGGCATAGGCCGGTGCGGATATGGCTGAAGTGACGCCGGGAATGACTTCATAAGATACCCCGGCAGCCAAAAGTTCCTGGGCTTCTTCGGCGCCTCTGCCAAAAACGAATGGGTCTCCGCCTTTGAGCCTTGCCACGTGCAGCCCCTGTTCCGCTTTTTCCACCAGCAATTGGTTGATTTTTTCCTGGGACAGGGTGTGCTCCCCGCCTTTTTTCCCTACATAGATGCGCTGGGCATCTGTGGATACATAGGCCAGAAAGGCCGGGGATGCCAGATAGTCGTACACCACCACGTCCGCCTGCTCAATGCAGGATTTCGCCTTGAGTGTGAGAAGACCCGGGTCTCCGGGGCCTGCCCCGATCAGATATACTTTACCGGATTTATTTGTCATGGGTTGGTAAGGTCTCCAAAATCTGTTTTCCGCCTTTTTCCAGCACGGTCTTTGCCAGATCCCGCCCCCGGGTGACAACATCGGTTACAGGGGAAAGGGTCTGTTCTCTGATTCGCTTACGGCCGTCTTCCGACGAGACCACAGCCGTGAGAAGAACGTTATCCTCGATTATTTTGCCGTAACAAGCCACCGGTATATGACAGGATCCTTCAATCTGCCGTAAGAATGCCCGTTCTCCCTGAACACACACGCGGGTGGGGGCATGATCCAGTTTTGCCATGATTTGTGCGGTCTGATCATCATTCTCCCGGGTTTCGATGCACAATGCGCCCTGACCCACGGCCGGGACCATTGTGGAGTCATCCAGATATTGGGTGATCTTGTCTGCCTGGCCCAGACGCAGCAGACCGGCAGCTGCCAGCACAATGGCATCAAATTCTTTGGACATCAGTTTGCGCAGCCGGGTATCCAGGTTACCCCGGATGGATCGAATTTCCAGGTCCGGCCGGAGGTATTTGAGCTGGGAGCCCCGGCGCAGGCTGGATGTGCCTACAATGGTTCCAGGCGGATAGTCGGACAAGGACCGCCCGGTTCTGGAGATCAGGGCATCAAAAGGATTTTCCCGGCAGGGCACGGCCCCGATGGTCAGCCCCGGGGGCAGGTCACCGGGCATGTCTTTCATGCTGTGCACTGCCAGATCGATCTCCCCATTGAGCAGGGCGGTTTCAATCTCCTTGACAAACAGGCCTTTGCCACCCACCTGGGCCAGTGGTCGGTCCGTGATTCGATCACCGGTGGTTTTGATCACAGTGATGGGTACGCGGGTTTCCGGAAACGCATCCGAGATCAGGTCTTTTACATGATGGGCCTGCCACAGGGCCAGCTGACTGCCCCGGGTTCCGATTCGAATTTCTTTGGGCATAGGTCAACCCATGCCGCAGGAGGCGCAACTGCCGGCGGAACAGCTGGTGCAGGCGGAAGATGCGGAGGATGCTGTCACCTGGCTTTCACCGCCGGGGCCGGTGGATTTGGATACAAACCCGCATTTGGACATGAGCCGGGACAAGTCCGGGCTGCTGCAGGAAGGACACACAGGGGTATCCTTTCCCAGCACCAGGGCTTCAAATTCTTTTTTACATGCATGGCATTGATATTCATAAATGGGCATGGATACACCTCGTTGGTAATCGTCATTGTAAAAAACACAATATAAGGGGTTTTCAGCGGTTTTTCAAGGGAAGGAGCAAAGATTCCCATGAGATTACAGGTCTCTTTTCAAATCAGGCTGGTTTCTGGGACGGGTCATGGACATCATTTCCATGCAGCGCCTGTTGGACCCGGTTCAGCCGGTCCTGAAACTTTTCGTTTTCCGGAGCCAGGACCACGCTTTTTTCAGCAAACGTCAATGCGATTTTCAAATTCCGTTTTTTCATCGTCATGGCCAGTGCATATCCGGACAGGGCTGCGGGATCCAGCGGGTTGAGCTTGACCGCGGTATTGAAAGCCGCTTCTGCCGGGTCGGGTTCCTGTTGTTCCAGAAAAATTTCTCCCATGATCCGAAAAGCCAGACTGGATTTGGCGTTCACCTGGGAGGCGGTTTCCAGGTGGGGCAGGGCTGCGTCCCATTTTTTCGCCTGAAACAGCAGGTGTCCCAGCAACAGTTCCACCTCGAATATGCAGTCGTCAATGCCGTGGGCTTTGCGAAGAAAAAATACAGCCTTGTCCGTGTCTTCCAGGACCTGGCAGGTCAATCCCAGGTTGTAGAGAACCATGATCTCTTTGGGGTTGGTATCCAGGGCAGCTTCAAAACACGCCTTTGCTTTTTCCAGGTCTCCGGAGACTCCGTAGCACACGCCCAGGCTGTTTATGAGATTGATGTCTTTGGGGGCCAGCGTCAATCCTTTTTCATATTCCTGGATGGCCGCATCATACTGCCCCAGCTGATACAGCCGGTCTCCGCTGATATTCAGAGAAATGCCGTCAAAATGCTGCACATGACCAAACCCGAAGAAAGCGGCATGATCAATGGCTTTCAACGCATTGCCAAACACTTCGGCCCGGGAACACTTTTGAAAAGGAAACCGGGCCACTCCCACCAGCAGATCTGTTTTCAACGCCTGAGTAATGTTGGTTTTAAGGGATTCCAGCAGGTCCATGGCTTTTTTCTGGTTGTCATAATCCCAGAAAACCAGAACAAACGTCCGGTTATCCAGGGTTTCCCAGATGCCTCTCTGGTTGTCCGACATCGAGCGAAACCAGGATTCAAAAATATCCCGGGCTTTATCCAATGTGTCCTCGGATGCGGTATCTGCAATCTGAATCACGGCACAGACAAACGCTTCTTTGGGGATGTCCACCGATAACAGGCGCTGTTCAAATCCGGTAAACGCCGCTGTCTTCTGATGTACCAGATCTGAAAAATAAGTGTCCGGTGCCTGGATGGGCGTGGATGTATCTGAATCCGGTTTGAGAAAATGAAATTCCCTGGATGCAAATCTGGGTGTCATGACGTTTTCAATATGGTTTCAAGGGTTGATGAAATAAGAGGTTCCTGTCCGGGTTGAATGGTCCGGGGGTCCATGATGTAGCGGTTGTTTTCGATTCTGGCGATAACCCCCGGGGTGGACAGCCGCATGCGACGTTCCAGGGTGGCCACGGACATGTCTGCGGGTATCAGGGTGACACATCGGGTGGGCAGTTTCAGATCCGGGAATGATCCCCCTCCGGGCCGGGATTCCATATCCGCACATTCAATGACGTCTCCGGATCCGCAGGCTTTTTTCACGTGTTTGTAGAGTGTATCCGCCTTCTGGCATGTGTCTTCATAGGTCAGGGTCAGCATCCGCAACGTGGGGATATCTCTGATGGCGGTGGCTTCATCCCGATACACCTGCAAAGTGGCTTCCAGGGCTGCCAGGGTCAGTTTGTCGATGCGCAGGGCCCGGGTCAATGGGTTGGCCTTGATCTGATCAACAGCCTGTTTCCTGCCGACAATAATCCCGGCCTGGGGACCTCCCAGAAGTTTGTCCCCGCTGAAGGTCACGATGTCGACCCCGGCGGCCACAGAACGGGATACCGGCGGTTCCGTGGGGAATCCGAACGCCGAGAAATCCACCAGGGTCCCGGAGCCCAGATCTTCCATGACCGGAATCCCGTGAGTTCCTCCCAGCGTCACCAGGTCCGTAAGCCCGACACTCGCCGTGAACCCCTGAATGCGGTAGTTGGAGGCATGCACTTTGAGCAGCATGCCGGTGCTCTCGGTAATCGCTCCGGCATAGTCTTTCAGATGGGTCCGGTTGGTGGTGCCCACCTCTTTGAGACGGCATCCGCTTTTGGTCATGACATCCGGCACCCGGAAAGATCCGCCGATTTCCACCAGCTCTCCTCTGGATACCACCACATCCGTGCCTTGTGCCAGGGTGTTCAGGGCCAGAAGCACGGCCCCGGCATTGTTGTTCACCGCCATGGCCGCCTGAGCCCCGGTGAGTTCACAGATCAATGACTCCACAATGCTGTAGCGCAGCCCCCGTTTACCTGTGGACAGGTTCAATTCCAGATTGGAGTAGGAACCGGCAATGGTCTGAATGTTTGACAGGGCTTTTTCGCAAAGCAGGGACCGTCCCAGGTTGGTATGAAGCACCACACCGGTGGCATTGATCAGGGGCACCAGCCTGGGTGCCAGTGTCTGCCGGCACTGGCGGGCCATTTCCGACAGAAGGGTTGTATCATCGAAATCCGGGTTTTGGCCATCCAGGATTCGGCTGCGCAGATGGTCCAGCACGGTCCGGATGGATCGAATGATGAGCTGTCTGGGCACGGCTGAAAACCGTTCATCCTCATGGGCCTTGTCCATCAGGTGATCTACCCCGGGAAGGCGCCGGAGTAATTGATGCGTATCGGTTCGGGGCATGAATTTTCCTGAGTATCCGTTTGTAATGTGTAATGATTTCGGTTTACATACCACCGATTCTTCCCATATTTCAATATAAAAAATGGAAAATATCGAAATTCGACATTGCCGGTCAAGGCTCCCGGTACAGGGCCAGTACCCCGGAACGGGCCAGCTTTTTGATACCGAAAGGGGCCAGTTGTTCCAGCATGACATCCACAGTAAGTTCATCTCCAATGACCTCGAAAATGAAATGCTGCTGCCCTTTGTCCAGAACAGTGCCCTGAAAATCGGTGATGATCTGTTGGATTTTTTCCTGGTCGGACAAACGGGCCTTGACGCAGATCAGGGCCATCTCCCGTTTGATGGCTGCTTCACCGGTCATGTCCCGCAACTTGATCACATTGACCAGACGCTGGATCTGTTTCATGCACTGGGCCAGCAGCGGGGGACTGGTCAACGTGGTGATGGTGATGCGGGACATTTTCGGGTTGGCGGTG
Organism: Desulfotignum sp.; assembly: GCA_011389555.1. GTDB lineage: Bacteria > Desulfobacterota > Desulfobacteria > Desulfobacterales > Desulfobacteraceae > Desulfotignum. Next base: position 13,538 of record JAABUD010000010.1, read on the forward strand.
GGGGCACCGCAGATGGTTTCGATATTGTAGCCTCTTCCGGCAAACAGTCCGGTGATGCGGGCTGTCACGCCGGGTTCGTTTTCCACCAGCATGGTCAGCGTATATTTTCGAGTTTCCATGGTCCTCCTTTTTTTCAGAGCAATCATGGTATCATGTTGTGCCATGAAAATGAACCAGTAAGCGTAAAAATCAGCTGGGCAACCGGCCCGGGACTTTGCTTGACAATCCCGGGACTTTTTGCCTAATATCTTGCGTCAGAAAATCAAACGGGTAAGGCGTGATCGTTTAAGAGAGGATAAAGCATGAACAAGACAGGCAAAGAGTATATTGTGTTTCCTTTGGATGTGCCTTCGCTGGGAGAGGCGCAAGCGCTGGTCAGACGGTTGGGGCCGCATGTGGGCATGTTCAAGATCGGTCTGGAACTGTTCATCTGTGAGGGGCCCAACGTGGTGAAGATGATCCGGGATCAGAGTTCTGCCGGGATTTTTCTGGATCTCAAGCTTCATGATATCAGTGCCACGGTGTTCAGGGCCATGGCCCGGGTGGCGGACCTGGAAGTGGATCTGGTCACGGTGCACACCTGTTCGTCCAAAAAAATGCTGGAAATGGCGGTTCAGGGGGGGCAGGGAAATGTGGGGGTCCTGGGGGTGACCCTGCTCACAGACAATGATGAAGAAACGCTTGCCATTGGCGGGTTTTCAGATCAGTTCTCAGCGGATCCCGGAAAGCTGGTCATGCTGCGGGCCGAGCTGGCCCATGATGCCGGATGCCGGGGCGTGGTCTGTTCCGGCCGGGAGGCCGCCGAGATCAAAGCCCGTTTCGGTACAGAGTTTCTGGCGGTTACGCCGGGGATCCGTCCGGCCTGGAGCCTGACCCCAAAAGATGATCAGAAACGGATCACCACCCCGGCCCAGGCCATCGCCCGGGGCAGTGATCTGCTGGTGATCGGCCGGCCCATCCGGGATTCACAGGATCCGGCAGCGGCGGCCCGAAAGGTGATCCATGAAATTGAAACAGCCCGGGAAAACAACCCTTCGGCTTAATCGTTTCCGTCCAGACCAAAGGCGGCGTGCAGAGCCCGCACCGCAAGTTCTGCGTATTTGGCCAGAATGACACAGGAAATCCGGATTTCCGATGTGGAAATGAGCCGGATATTGATGTTTTCTTCGGCCAGGGCCTTGAACATGGTCGCAGCCACGCCGGAATGACTTTTCATGCCCAGTCCGATCACGGAAACCTTGGCGATATCCTTGGCTGAGAGAACTTCTTCGGCGCCTACCTCTTTGGCTACCGTCTCTGAAATCTGCAACGCCCGGTCAAAGTCATCCTTGGTCACAGTGAATGTCAGGTCGGTTTCTCCGCCGGTGCGGGTGTTCTGAATGATCATGTCCACCATGATCTCCGCATCCGCCAGCGGGCCGAAAATTTTTGCGGAAATACCGGGCTGGTCCGGTACCCGTTTCAGGGTGATCCGGGTTTCATTCATATCACAGGTAATGCCTGATACCACAGCGCTTTCCATATCCGCGCTTTCATTGACGACCATGGTTCCATCCTCCTCATTGAATGATGATCTGACGTGCAAAGGAATATTGTATTTTTTGGCAAAATCCACGGACCGGATCTGGAGCACTTTGGCGCCGAGTACCGCCATTTCCAGCATTTCTTCATAGGAAATCCGGTCGATTTTCCGGGCTTTGGCACAGATCCTGGGGTCAGTGGTGTACACACCGTCCACGTCCGTGAAGATTTCACACACATCCGCTTTCAGGGAAGCGGCAATGGCCACGGCCGAAGTGTCGGAGCCGCCCCGGCCCAGGGTGGTGATATCCCCGTTGTCATCCGCGCCCTGGAACCCAGCCACCACGCAGATATATCCCTGATTCAGGGCCTGTTTGACTTTCTGGGCATCAATGTCCAGGATCCGGGCCTTGCCCGGGGTCTGGTCCGTGTGGATCCCGGCCTGAAATCCCAGAAACGATCTGGCTTTGTATCCACGGGATGTAAGAAGGATGGCCATCAATGCCGCGGTGGTCTGTTCGCCGGTGGCAAGCAGCACATCCAGTTCCCGTTTGTCCGGTGTGTCCCCCGCCTGCCGGGCCAGAGAAATCAGTTTGTCTGTCACGCCTGCCATGGCAGAGAGCACCACCACCATCTGATCGCCGGCCTCATGGGCCTTGACCACCCGGTCCGCCACCCGGGATATCCGCTGGATATCCGCCACGGATGTGCCTCCGTATTTCTGTACTCGAAGTGCCATCAAAAACTCCCGAAAAAATTGGTGTCTTCATTTATGAAATCAGACTGCTTAGCATGTTTGTGACAGTCTGTCCATAGGCAAAAAAAGAGATGACCCGGTGATATTCTGAATTAAATTCAAAGGTCAGTGTCAGATCAAAGGGAAACCGGTCTGCTATGAGCAGGGACGGCCATTCCACCACAATGACGGCGTTGGTTCCGGTCAGATCGTCAAACCCGATATGCGCCAGTTCCTCCACCGAGCCTAAGCGGTACAGGTCCAGATGGCACAGCCGCAATTGGTCGGCGATCGGATATTCATTGATAAGGGTGAATGTGGGGCTGGTGATGGGATATTGCTCATCCACGCCCAGACCCCGGGCCAGGCCTTTGACAAAAGTGGTTTTGCCGCATCCCAAATCTCCGGTCAGAGCGATGGCCAGAGGGCCGGTCACGGCCTGTCCCAGGCGGTATCCCAGGTCCCGGGTCCGGGCATCGGTCCGGGTGATGATCTGATACGTCATGTCAGGTGCCTGTGGATGATTTCGGGAATGGTCCGGATCATGTCACCGGCCAGAAACCCGAATCCTCCAAAGGTGTCGGCCAGCAGATCCCCGCACAGCCCATGGATGAACACCCCGGCCACCGCTGCATTTTCTGAAGAAAATCCCTGGGCCGCCAGTCCGGCGATCATGCCGGTGAGTACATCCCCCATGCCGCCGGTGGCCATGCCCGGATTCCCGGCAGGACAAAGAAACAGCCGTCCGTCCGGCAAGGCGACCAGGGTCTGGGCTCCTTTCAGCACCAAAATCACATTGAATTCAGCAGCCATTTTTTTTGCCACCCCGGTCCGGTCCGCCTGGACCTGTGCCGTGGTGATGCCGGCCAGCCGGGCCATCTCTCCGGGATGCGGCGTGAGCACGGTCGGGAATTTCCGGGAGGAAAGAACGGTCGGGTTGCCGGCCAGACAGTTGATGGCATCCGCATCCATGATCAGAGGAAGGGAACAGGTTTCCACCAGCGAGGTCACCATTTTTTGGGTATCTGTATCCGTGCCCAGTCCCGGTCCTACAGCCAGGGCCTGTCCGTTTTCGGCCATCGCCAGAATCCGGTCCAGCCCGTCCGGCGACAATGTGCCGGATGCGGTTTCCGGCAGCGGCACGGTCATGGGCTCCACCACCAGCGTTTCCACCACAAAATTGATACGTTCCGGCACGCCCACGGTCACCAGGCCGGTGCCGATCCGTTTTGCGGCATTGGCACACAGGGCCGCGGCCCCGGTTTTTCCCGGCGATCCGGCCAGGACCAGCAGGTGGCCGTAACTGCCCTTGTGGCTGTTAAACGCCCGGGCAGGGAACAACGGGGCAATGGTTTGTTTTTCCATCACCTGGAACCAAAGATCCTGTTTTCCGGCTGCAAATCCGGGGATGCCGATGTCAATGACCCGCAATTGTCCGGTATATTCATTTCCCGGATACAGGAGGTGTCCGGTCTTGGCAAATCCAAACGTGGCCGTGGCCGCCGCTTCGATGCACACCCCGCAGACCGCGCCGGTGTCGGCATTGAGGCCCGAGGGGATATCCACGGAAAATACCGGTTTTTTTGTCTGGTTGATGCACTGGATCACCGCTTTGAACACCCCCCGGACATCCGAGTTCAGGCCGGTACCGAAAATGGCATCCACAAACAGGTCATGATGCATCAGCCGGGTTTTTTCCCGGTCCAGCGCGGCGGCATCCGGGACCTCCACCACCGCGCAATCCGGAAAATAAGGCAGCAGTTTTTCCACCAGGTCCATATTGGCTTTGGCATCCCCGGCCACCCGGTCCCGGTCGGACAACAAAAATATTGTCACGGGAATCTGTTTTTCCATGAGATACCGGGCCATGACCCAGCCGTCCCCGCCGTTGTTTCCCCGGCCTGCCACCACCGCCACCCGGCTGTCCGGCGTTGGGCCGAATTGTTCGATAAAAAAATCCACGGCCCCGCGTCCGGCATTTTCCATGAGCACCCGCCCGGGAATGCCGAATTCTTCAATGGTATAGCGGTCCATCTCCTGCATCTGTTTTGCGGTCACAACAAACATGGCTGATCACTCCAATATTTTAGTTTTCAGATGTCTCAATTGTCAGAACCGCCTCAGGGGTTTCAACAACATCCCCGTGGCGTATTTTTCTTCGTTTCCGGGTTTCCGTCTCCCCGTTCACCCTCACCTGACCGTCCTGGATGCGGAACTTGGCTTCCCCACCGCTGGCCGCCAGGTTTTCAAACTTCAGTATTTTATACAGTTCCACGGGCTCGATGGTAATCTCAACTACCTGCCGGGTCTTTTTGTCATTTGACATTATCCATCCTTTCTGAAAAGGGCTCCCACTGCCCGGTGGTGACAATGGTCTCACCCTGTTCTTCGGTCACCGGCGGGTCTCAGCAAGTCTGTTAAAATGGTTGGTTACGTTGATTTTTTCTTTTTTTTGTCTCTAACCAGGTATGAGTTACCAGGGCCTCTTTTTAACTCAAACAGATCAATCGCCTTAATGAGGCTGCTTAAGTTTTTATAACCGTAATTCCTTGTATCGAAGGATGTTTTGTTGGATATATGCGAGCCGACCGGACCGAGCGCGGCCCAGCCACTATCTTCCTCTGTTGCTTCTATCGCCTGCCTTAGCAGGTTGAGGAGTTTTGTATCGGATTTGATATTTTTGGTTTTTTCAGGAATTGAACCATTCTGTTTAGGTGCTGTATCCAGGTATAGGAATTTAGAACACGCGTTAACAAAGGGTGAAGGTGTTTTGCGCTCCCCAAAGCCCAAGACGACTTTCCCCTCTGCAAGAGCACGGGTCACCATGGGTGTAAAATCACAGTCTGATGACACAAAGCACATAACATCTATGTTCTTTGTATACATGACGTCCATTGCATCGATTACCAAAGCAATGTCTGACGCATTTTTGCCTTTGGTCAGATCGTACTGTTGTATAGGCTGTATGGCGTATTCATTTAATAAATCTTCCCAGGATTTGAGTGTAGGGCTTTTCCAATTACCGTACGCTTTTCTGATCGTGACTACCCCGTATTTTGCCACTTCACTGAGTACTTCTTCAAATTTGCTTGCGGGAGCATTATCTGCATCGATAAATAATGCTATTTTTTGACTATTTTCATTCATTGATAATATGCTCCTTTTTACAATGTAACGCAAGGAACGACCGGTGATCAGGCCATTTCTCCGAGCATCCTCTTTCAGCCCGCGGCCCCGGCCTCCCCCGGGCTTTCGCTCTTCCGGGTGGTTCTCTGGTAAATGATGCCCCGTGACCATCCGACACTTTTTTCAACCGCCAGTACGGGTCTCTGATCTCTTTGACCAGTGCTTTGCCGGTTGCCGGATCAACAGTGAAATCAATGATACTTCTCGGCTGCGCGTCTTCGATACTGCTGAGTCCCATAAGCTGGATGCCTGGGGGATTGATATCCAGAATCTGTCCATCGGGGCTGAGAATATAGATCATGTCCTGGTGAGCAATGATCATGACGGGCTGATGCAAATCCGTTTTTTCTGTCATCTGAATCGTACCTTTTTGTCGAATGAATCATCAGATTATCAATGATTGCAAGGGATGTAAAGATTTTTAGACAGACCTGCCCCACACGAAAATTCCTGTAGGAAAATTGTGGAAAAAGAAGTGATAACAGGATATACTGCCAGGATTGATTTTAAACAGTTGAGGCAGGTTATGGGTGTAATCAAAGACTGGATCCGACGTTACTTTTCAGACCCCCAGGTGGTCATTCTGGCGGTATTCCTGGTGACAGGCATTGCCACGATTCTACTGGCCGGCCGGCACCTGGTGCCGGTCATTGCCAGTTTGATCATTGCGTATCTGCTGGAGGGGGTCACACAATCTCTACAGCGCATCGGTGCCCCCCGGATGCTGGCCGTGGGCACGGTGTTTGTCATCTTTTTTCTGGTGCTCCTGGCATTGATGTTCTGGCTGCTGCCGGTCCTCACCCGCCAGGCCACCCAGCTGCTCCAGGAAGTGCCTGCCATGCTCAGTGCGTCCCAGACATTGATTTTGTCGTTGCCTGAAAAATATCCCACCATTTTCAGTGAGGTGGAGATCGAAAACGTGCTGGATCAGGTCCGGCGGGAAGCCGGCAGTTATACGGATAAAATGCTTCGCCAGACATTGTCATCGGTGATCGGCATTATTACCCTGGTGGTCTATATTGTGCTGATGCCGTTGCTGGTGTTCTTTTTTCTCAAAGACAAGGAAATCCTTCAGGGGTGGATCCGGCAGCATCTGCCCCGGGAACGGGGCCTTGCCACCCGGGTCTGGCAGGGAGTGGACGTACAGCTGGGCAATTTCATACGGGGCAAGTTCTGGGAAATCCTGCTGATCTGGGGAGCGTCCTACCTGACCTTTATGTTCATGGGGCTCAATTTTTCTCTGCTTCTGGCTTTTCTGGTGGGGGTGTCCGTTCTGGTACCCTATATCGGGGCCGCGGTCATGACGTTTCCCGTGGCCCTGGTGGCTTACTTTCAGTTCGGTTGGACCGCGGACCTGGCATGGATCATTCTGGCCTATATGGTCATCCAGGTTCTGGACGGCAACGTGCTGGTGCCGATTTTATTTTCAGAAGTGGTCAATCTGCATCCCATTGCCATTATTGTGGCAGTCCTTTTCTTTGGCGGGATCTGGGGTTTCTGGGGGGTGTTTTTTGCCATTCCCCTGGCCATTTTATCCCAGGGGGTGCTCAATGCGTGGCCCAGACATCCGGATGATGTCACGTTCAAACACAAACAGGGGTAAGGGGTAAAAAAGTGAACATGGGGTTGTTTGAATTGAGATCATCGTTTTCCCCCACTGGAGACCAGCCCCAGGCCATTGAATATCTGGCAAAAGGGGTGAAGGACAATGAACCGCACCAGGTGCTGCTGGGGGTGACCGGGTCCGGCAAGACATTCACCATGGCCAATATCATTGCCAACGTGGAAAAACCCAGCCTGATCATCGCGCCCAACAAGACCCTGGCAGCCCAGCTGTACAATGAATTCAAACTGCTGTTTCCGGACAACTGTGTGGAATATTTTGTGTCCTATTATGACTATTACCAGCCTGAGGCATATGTGCCTTCCAGCGACACCTATATTCAGAAAGATTCCTCCATCAACGACATCATTGACAAGATGCGCCATTCCGCCACCCGGTCGGTGCTGGCCCGGCGGGATGTCATTGTGGTGGCGTCGGTGTCCTGCATCTACGGGCTGGGGGCCCCGGAAGACTATCTGGATCTGCGCATCACCCTGGCCCGGGATATGGAGATCTCCAGAGACACGGTGATCCGGAAACTGGTGGAGATCCAGTACACGAGAAATGATACGGATTTTCACCGGGGGGTGTTCCGGGTCCGGGGCGACCGGGTGGAAATTTTTCCGGCGTATGAAGAAGACCGGGCCGTTCGCATCGATTTCTTCGGGGACGTGATCGAAGAGATCTGCGAGATCGATCCGCTCAAAGGAGAGGTGCTTCATACCTTTGACCAGACCGCCATCTATCCGGCCTCCCATTATGTGACCAAAAGCCGGACCCGGAAACGGGCGGTGGAAGCGATTTTTACGGAACTGGAAGAACGGCTGGTCCAGTTTCGATCTGAAAACCGGCTGGTGGAGGCCCAGCGCCTGGAGGAACGGACCCGGTATGACATGGAAATGCTCAACGAAATCGGATACTGCACCGGCATCGAGAACTATTCCCGGCATCTCACCGGCCGGCAGCCGGGGGAGCCGCCCCCCACTTTGCTGGATTATATGCCCGATGATTTTCTGCTGTTTTTTGATGAAAGCCATATTTCCGTGTCCCAGCTGGCAGGTATGTACAAGGCGGACCGGTCCCGGAAACTGACTCTGGTGGAATACGGGTTCCGCCTGCCTTCGGCCGTGGACAACCGGCCCCTGGCCTTTCATGAGTTCTCGGCCCGCACCTCCCGGATCATCTATGTGTCGGCCACGCCCGCGGACTATGAGCTGGAAAAGGCCGGCATCCGTGTGGCGGAACAGATTGTCCGGCCCACCGGGCTTCTGGATCCGAAAGTCCAGGTGAGAGATGCCACAACCCAGGTGGATGACCTGTACCAGGAAATCATCAAACGGGTGGAAGCGGATGAACGGGTCCTGGTGACCACCCTGACCAAACGAATGGCCGAAGATTTGACCGAATATTATGCGGATCTCGGCATCAAGGTGAAATACCTGCACTCGGACATCGTGACCATGGAACGTATCGAGATCATTCAGGACTTGCGTCAGGGAGTGTTTGACGTGTTGATCGGCATCAATCTGCTCAGGGAAGGCCTGGATATTCCCGAGGTGTCTCTGGTGGCGATTCTGGATGCGGACAAGGAGGGGTTTCTGCGTTCGTTCCGGTCTTTTATCCAGATTTTCGGCCGGGCCGCCCGGAACGAGTACGGCCGGGTGATCATGTATGCGCAAAAAGAAACCAAGTCCATGAAAAAAGCCCTGGCCGAGACCCGGCGCCGCCGAAAAATCCAGCAGGCGTATAATGAGGCCCACCATATCGTGCCGGCCACCATTCAAAAACAACTCAACGTGTTTAAATATCCGGCATCGGATACGGCAGGTTCCGGGCAGGAGTCGGCTTCGGTGCACGAAGATATTCAAGCCTATGACGGGGACGATATCGATCTGGAGGATCTGATCCGGGATCTGGAATACAAGATGAAAAAAGCCGCGGAAAACCTGGAGTTTGAACAGGCTGCGGTGTTTCGGGACAAGATCCGGCAGCTCATGGACATGGTGCCGTTTTAATGGCTGCTTTCGGGTGATGCGCTCTGATTTGACACAAAAATATCACCAGGCCCCCCATGCGCCCGGGGTCTATCTGATGAAAGATGCCCGGAAAAAAATCATTTATGTGGGAAAAGCCAAGGACCTGAAAAAGCGCCTGGGATCCTATTTTGCCCGGCAGGACCACACGGACGGCAAGACCGCGGCCCTGCTGGCCATGGTCCGGGATTTCGATGTGATCATCACGGCATCGGATCACGAGGCCTTTATTCTGGAATCGAATTTGATCAAGGAATACCGGCCCCGGTATAATGTGCTGCTCAAAGACGGCAAAAATTATCCGCTGCTGCGCATTGACATGAACGAGCCGTTTCCCGCAATCCAGCGGGTGCGGCGGATCCAGAACGACCAGGCCCTGTATTTCGGGCCCTATTCCTCGTCCCGGAGCGTGAACCAGACCCTGGGCCAGATTCAGAAAATTTTCAAACTCCGGAAATGCCGGAACACCCAGTTCAAAAACCGGTCCCGGCCCTGCCTGAACTATCAGATCAACGCCTGTCTGGGACCCTGCTGCCTGAAAGTGGATGAGCAGGAATACAAACAGCATGTCAAAGATGCGGTACTGTTTCTCAAGGGCCGGTCCGGTCAGGTAATCCAGAAACTCAAAGCCCAGATGCAGGCCCATGCCCAGGCCCTGGAATTTGAAAAAGCGGCCCAGAAGCGGGATGCTGTGACCGCCATGACCCATATTCTGGAAAAACAGGTGGTGGTTGCCGCAGATCTCAAAGACAGGGATGTTCTGGCCCTGGCCGTTGAAAAGGAGATGGTTGTCATCACCATGATGATCGTTCGGTCCGGCCGGCTCATCGACACCGTGCATTATCCGGTGGACCCGGGGTTCAAGGAATCCCATGAAATTCTTCGGGCCTTTTTATGGCAGTATTATGATGTGACCCGGTTTCTGCCCGATGCCGTGCTTCTGGACAGAGGAATTGACAACATGGATGTGCTGGCATCCAGGTTGTCTGCGCAGAAACACAGAAAAGTGACCGTGCATGTGCCCATGAGAGGGGAGAAACGGCGGCTGGTGGAAATGGCTGATGTCAATGCCGCCCGGGAGCTGGAAAAACTGCGGATCAAGACGGAAGCGGCTCAGTCTGCCGTGACCCAGGTCCAGGCACTGCTGAAAATGGACCGGATGCCGGACCGCATCGAATGTTTTGACAATTCTCATCTGGCCGGACAGGATCCGGTGTCGTCCATGGTGGTGTTCACCCGGGGCCGGCCGGACAAGGATGCGTATCGACGGTATATCCTTCGGGATATGGACCGGCCCGATGATTATGCCGGCATGACCCAGGTGCTGACCCGACGGTTTTCAAAAACGGAAAAAGAGATGGATTTTCCGGACCTGCTGGTGGTGGACGGGGGGAAGGGCCAGCTGGGCATGGCCGTGGCCGTGCTCAAAGAGCTGAACCTGGCGGGCCGGTTTGCCGTGGCAGGTCTGGCCAAAAAAGATGAGGCCAAAGGCGAGGCCATGGACAAAATCTATGTGCCGGGCCGGTCCAATCCCTTGAACACGGCCTCGTTCAAGCAGGGCCTGTTTCTGCTTCAGCAGGTGCGGGACGAGGCCCACCGGTTTGCTGTCACGTTTCAGCGCAAGCGCCGGAAAAAACGGAGCCGCCTGTCGGTGTTCGATGCCATCCCCGGTGTCGGATCCAAAAGAAAAAAACTGCTGCTGCAGCGGTTCAAAGGTCTGGAAAACCTTAAAGCCGCATCTGTGGATGAATTGACATCATTGCCCGGAATTACCGAAAAACTGGCAGAACAGATTCTGGCCCGGGTCAAAGCGGAAGGATCATAATTGTTTTTTTGCTTTACACCCGTGCGTGTAAAGTATAGTTAGTCAGGCAGATGTTTATAAACCGCCTGTTTGGAGAAGATGCATGACGGAAAAATTTGATGACACCCCGGATCAGGATGACGGGGAAATGAGTTTTGAGGAACTTTTTGAATCCTATAATGACAACCTGGGCCAGGAGCTGGCCCCCGGGGATATGGTGGAAGGTAAAATCATATCCGTGGGCCGGACCCATGTGTATATCGATACCGGTACCAAAAGCGACGGGGTGGTGGAAAAGCAGGAACTGCTGGATGAGAACGGTGAGTTCCCATTTCAGGCCGGAGATGTTTTGACCCTGTATGTGGTGTCTTTGAGTGAGAGTGAGATCATCCTCTCCAAGGCCATTTCCGGGGCCGGCAAAGTGGCACTTCTGGAAGATGCGGTGCAGAACCGGACCCCGGTGGAAGGCAAGGTGACCGAGGTGATCAAAGGGGGATTCTCCGTGGATATTCTGGGGAAACGCGCCTTTTGTCCGGTGAGCCAGATGGATGTCAATTATGTGGAAACCCCGGAAGATTTCGTGGGCCAGACCCTGCGGTTTCTGGTAACCCGGTATGAGGAGAACGGGCGCAACATTGTCATCTCCCGAAGAAGTCTGCTCAACGAAGAGATCAAGGCGGCGCAGCAGGCGTTTTTTGCAGATGTGTCCCAGGGGGATACGCTTCAGGGCAAGGTGATCCGGCTCATGCCTTTTGGCGCGTTCATCGAACTGGCCCCGGGTGTGGAAGGCATGGCCCATATTTCCGAACTGAGCTGGTCCCGGGTGGAAAAACCGGATGAAGTGGTGAAGCCGGGAGATACCGTGCTGGTGAAGCTGTTGAGCATCACACCCCAGGACGGCCAGGACCTGCCCAAAATTTCTTTGTCCCTGAAACAGACAGCCACCGACCCCTGGGAAAGCGTGGATGCCGCGTTCAAACCCGGGGACCAGGTGAGCGGCAAAGTGATGCGAATCACCAATTTCGGGGCGTTTGTGGAGATTGCCCCGGGGGTGGACGGCCTGGTGCATATCAGTGAGATGAGCCATACCCGGCGTGTGACCCGGCCCGAAGAGGTGGTGGAAAAAGGGCAGGACGTCCAGGTGGTGATCAAGTCCATTGACATGGATGCCAAACGGGTGTCTTTGAGCATCAAGGATGCTCTGGGAGATCCCTGGACCGGGATCAGTGTCCGGTACAAACCCGGTGAAATCATGGAAGGCCGGCTGGAAAAAAGGGAAACCTTCGGTCTGTTCATCGGGCTGGAACCCGGGGTCACCGGCCTGATGCCGGTATCGGTCCTTCGCAATGCCGCCGATGCCAAATTGTATGATGCGCTCAAACCCGGGGATGCGGTTCAGGTTCTGGTGCAGCAGGTGGATGAGGAAAACCGGCGCATCTCCCTGGCACCGCCGGACCAGAAAGACATCGAAGACTGGAAACAGTTTGCAGGAAACAAAAAAGACAAGCCTTTGGGCACCATGGAACGTGTTCTCATGGAAGCGTTGAACAAAAAGAAAAAATAGGATTGTGATCGACCGGCACCTGTTTGTCACCGACCTTGACGGGACCTTGTTGACTGATGACAAGACCGTCTCGCACCGGGACCTGGATACCCTGGCCCGGTTGAGAGCCAAAGGCGTTGTGGTGGTTGCGGCCACGGGCCGGAGCCTGTATTCTTTTCACCGGGCCCTGGCGCACATCGGCATGGATACGGATTCATGGCCCCTGGATTTTCTGATCTTTTCCACAGGCGCGGGTGTGCTGACGTGTAAAAAAAATGAAATTATCCGGGACCTGCCCATTTCCCGGTCGGATGTGATGTACATCACCGCCTGTTTTGAACAGATGCAGCTGGATTATATGGTTCACAACGCCATCCCGGACACCCACTATTTCACGTTCCGGTCCCATGGCCGGGACAATCCGGATTTTTTTCAGCGGATTGTTCTGTATCAATCCTTTGCCAGCCCTTTGACCACAGACACCCCGGTATTTGAAACCGCCACCCAGGTCCTGGCGGTGATGCCCCCGAAAGTGTCTCTGGCACAGGTGGCGGAAATACAGGCCTCATTGTCCGGTTACAGTGTGGTGCATGCCACATCTCCTTTGGATCATCAGTCCGTTTGGATCGAAGTGTTTCACCCCCGGGTCTCCAAAAGTCATGCCGCAGCCTGGCTGGCCCGGCAGTTGGATATCCCGCAGTCCCGGGTGGTGGCGGTGGGCAATGACTACAATGATCTGGATCTGATGGACTGGGCCGGGCAGAAATTCTGGGTGGCCAATGCCCCGGCGGAGTTTGATACCGGGGTCCGGATGCCGGTGTCCAACAACGACCACGGCGTGACCCGGGCCGCAGTCCTGTCCGGACTGCTGGATTGAGGGACCTGCGATATTACACAGGAGCCTGCCCCAGATCCTGAATCAGCTTTTTCATATCCCGCACCGCCCGGTCCATACCGGTGAGCACGGCCCTGGATACAATGCTGTGCCCGATGGAAAACTCCCGGATTTCATGAAGCCCGGCAAAGGCCTTGATGGTGTTGTAACAGATGCCGTGACCGGCATTGACCCCGAGCTTGAGCTTGGTCCCGATCTTGGCCGCATCCACGATGCGGTCGAATTCCCGCCGGGCTTCCGCCCGGGTTTCCGCGTCACAGAAGGCACCGGTGTGGATTTCAATCATGTCCGCGTCGACCTTGTGGGCGATTTTGATCTGATCCAGGTCCGGGTCGATAAAAATGCACACCTGAATGCCGGCATTTTTCAGGGTGGAGACCGCGTCCCGGATGTGATCCTGATGCGTGATCAAATCCAGCCCCCCTTCCGTGGTCAACTCTTCTCTTTTTTCCGGCACCAGGGTGACGGTATCGGGCACGATGTCCAGGGCGATGCCCAGCATTTCACTGGTGGCGGCCATTTCCAGAATGAGCCTGGACTGGACGATCTGCCGGAGCAGGCGGACGTCCCGCTCCTGGATGTGGCGGCGGTCTTCTCTCAAATGGACCACAATGGCATCCGCCCCTGCGGTTTCCGCAGCCACCGCCGCTGCGACCGGATCCGGATAGTCAATGCCCCGGGCCTGGCGCAGGGTGGCCACATGGTCTACATTCACAGCCAGTTCTGCCATTTTATTTTTCCTTTCCTGGTTTTGGGTTTGGGCGGATGCCGGATCTTTGGCTAAAATGCGGCCAGATCCGGGTTGGGTTCAACCTGTCGTAACAGTTCACAGCTCTTTGTTTCCATTGCATCCGCTTCTATCTCACCGGTTTCATGATCAAATCCCACCAGATGCAAAATGCCGTGGATCAGCAGCTGGGACATTCTTTCGTCCAGGGTGATGCCGGTTTCCCGTGCTTCTCTGGCCGCGGTCTGGGCGGAGATGACCACATCTCCCAGCAGTCCGGGGGTGATGTCTGAAAATTCTCCTTCCTGCATGGGAAAGGACAGCACATTGGTGGGACGGTCAATGCTCCGGAAACTGTGGTTGAGTGCTTTTATCTGTAAGTCATCCATGATCACGATGGAGATCTCGTGATGGTTACAGCCCAAGGCGTTTAAGATCTGTTCGGTCTTTTTGCGCAGAATTGGGGTGGACACTTTTGGTTTTTGGCGGTTGTCGATCCGTATCTGAAGTGCTGTCATGTTTTTCTTTTTTCTTTTCCTGGGGTTTGTCCGAATACTCAATCCGGCTGTGATAAATACTGGTCAGTATGTTATTGAAGCTTTTGGCAATCTGGTGGAGGTCCTTGAGGGTGAGTTCACATTCCTCCAGCTGGCCGTCGGCAAAAATATCATTGATCAGTTCCTTGACCCGCCCCCGGATCCTGGAGGCCGTCGGCCGGTCCAGGGCCCGCACTGCCGCTTCCACCACATCCGCCAGCATGACAATGCCGGTCTCCCGGGACTGGGGTTTGGGGCCGGGATACCGGAAATTTTCCTCGTTGATTTTGTCTTTTCCGCTTTTCAATGCCTTGTTGTAAAAAAATTTGATCAAGGAAGTGCCGTGATGCTGGGTGATGCCCTCGATGATTTCATTGCCCAGTTTATGGGTTTTGGCCAGCCCCACCCCTTTTTTGACATGCTGGATGAGAATGAGCGCCGACATGGACGGCGAGAGTTTGTCGTGCCGGTTTTTTCCATCGGCCTGGTTTTCAATGAAATACATGATCTTGTCCAGCTTTCCGATGTCATGGTAATACGCCATGACCTTGGCCTTGAGACTGTTGGCATGAATGGCGGATGCCGCGGCCTCCGCCAGCGTGGCCACGATCACGCTGTGGTTGTATGTGCCCGGGGCCTCGATCATCAGTTTTTTGATCAAAGGTTGATCCAGGTTGGCCAGCTCCAGCAGTTTGGCTTCAGTGGTGTAGTCAAAAATGACTTCAATCAACGGACAGAATCCAATGGTCAGAACTGCGGAGAACACCCCTCCGCAAAATGCGATCAAAACTTCTCTGGCGAGAAATATGGGGTCCGGCTGGGACAGGGAATAAAATCCGAGCGCCACTGCCAGGAAAGCGTTGAACACCGCCAGCTTGACACCGGCCATGATGAAGTTTTTACGGGTTTGCCGCGCCTGTGCCCAGAAAGCGGCCATACTGCAGCTTAAAAAGAAAAAGATGAACGCTTCGATACTGCCACCGAAAGAGATGCTTGCCAGTATGGACAGCACCAGAGAGAAGTAGATGGCGATACTGAATCCCAGAAACAGGCAGCAGATCATGGCGGCGGCCGGGAGCGGGATGGCCATGAAAAAAGACGCGGACATCAGATCCCACGCCTGGGTCGGGTCGGCTGACTGGACCAGGAGAGTGGACAGCTTGACAAAACCCAGATAAAGGATCAGTCCTAAAGCCAAAAAAATCATGTGCTTGTTGTGGTCGGTTTCCAGAGCGGTGTGATGTTTGAAAAACAGAAGATAGGAAACCATAAGCAGGGTGAACGTGATCAGCGCAATCCCGGTGGCGGACACGTAAATGGTTTTGACGACGGTCTGTTCCTGCAGCGCGTTGAGTTTGATGAGTTTGGTCTTGTTGACCCGCTCGCCTTCCCGGAGGATCATCTCTCCGGCCTTGATCTGATACATGACCGGGTTGATGGTGGCCTGGGCCGATAGAATCCGTGCCTGGGTTTCATTTTTGTTCATGAAAATGTTGGGTTGCAACAGGCGCTGGCAAATGTCCACGATCAGGTTTGTCAGGTTGTAATTGACCTTTTTGAGCAGCGGCTCCCCCTCGATTCTGACCATGGCCTTGGCCTGATCCGGCCCGTAAAACACCTTGAGGTTGTTGATCACCCGTTCTTCACCGGATTTGATGTTTCTCAGGACAATCCCCTTGTGTTCCTGTTCCAGCAGAATTTCCTTGTTTGCCACCACACCGTTGGAAAGCACTTTTTCCATGAGGGTCTGGATTTTTTGGGTGATATTCGGATCGAACCGGTGTTTGTGCAGGATGGAATACGCTCCCTCACTGATCTGGATGCCCAGTTTTTCCTCGAACAGCGGCTTGGTTTCCAGGACCATGGCAAAGGTGGGGTCCGGTTTTTTGGGGGCCGATAGGTCATCTTCACCGTTTCGGGCGGCTTCCGGTTCGAACAGGGACCGGCCGATTGTCATGGCCGCATCGATATCGGCCTGGATCCGGGGAAGCAGATCCGCATCCAGGTCATACACAATGCGGACCGTATCCCGGGCCTGATTGCGCCGTTCGTCAGACACTTCCCGGTCTTCCACCAGCATGTCCCGGGGCGCTTTGATATCCCGCTGGGCTACATCTCCGATTTCATAGACATCGTTGACCTGCTGCTGTTCCGGGGTTTGAAAAAACGTGAACAACAGCGTAATGCCCAGCAGCATGGCCCACAACAGGTAGGGCGTGGTCCCAATAAAGTGTCCGGCCGTATCCAGCCAGATATTAAACTTTGTTTTTTTCATACGCATCGATGATGTCGGATACCAGCTGGTGCCGAACCACATCATCCCTGGAAAAATGGATGAAGTCGATTCCTTTGATGTGGGAGAGGATCTTTCTGACTTCCACCAGACCGGATTTTCTGCCGGCCGGCAGATCGATCTGAGTGATATCCCCGGTCACAATGGCCCTGGATCCGTATCCGATTCGGGTTAAAAACATTTTCATCTGCTGGGAGGTCGTGTTCTGGGCCTCGTCCAGAATGATAAATGCATTGTTCAGGGTTCTGCCCCGCATGAATGCGATGGGAGCGATCTCAATGATTTCCTGTTCAATATACGTCCGGGCTTTTTCAAATTCCAGCATGTCATACAAAGCGTCATACAAAGGCCGCAGATAGGGATTGATTTTTTCGGCCAGATCACCGGGCAGAAACCCCAGTGCTTCGCCGGCTTCCACGGCCGGGCGGGTGAGGATGATTTTTCGAACCTCACCTCTGGCAAAGGCCGCCACAGCCATGGCCATGGCCAGATAGGTTTTTCCGGTACCGGCAGGACCGATGGCAAACAGGATATCTTTGGTTTCAATGGCTTTGACATACTTGAGCTGGTTCAGGCTTCTGGGCCGAACCGGTTTGTTTCTGGCGGTCGTGTACACCGTGTGCATAAACAGGGTTTCCAGCCGGGCGTCCGGATCTTTTTTGATCAGGGTCATGGCAGCATCCAGATCCCCGGGTTCCACCGGAATTTTTTCCTTGAAAAGCTGATACAGCTGGGTCAGCAGTGATTGAACCTGGCGCACTTCCGGGGCCGAACCGGTCAGGGTGACGGATCCGCCTCTTGATTGAATGGAGATCTTGAACCGTTTGGCAATTTTTTCCAGGTGGGTGTTGTGGAATCCAAACAGCTGCCGGGCCAGGGATATGTTGTCGAATTCAAGGGTTGTCATGGGCGTTAGGGTGCATGTAATTTGAAAAAAGGTCAATAAAAATCTTGACGGCAAACCAGTGGAGTTGCTATTTGTTGGATCTTCTTACCATGCGATTGAAAGGGGACCCATGAACGGTTTTGATCTGATGGTTCTGGTGATCGTTCTGTTCTGCATGATCCGGGGGATGTTCCGGGGATTGATCCGGGAAGTGTCCGGAATCGTGGCAGTGATCGCCGGATTTTACGGGGCATTCACCTATTACTGGATGGTATCTCCCCATCTGGCTTTTCTGATTGAGACACCGGCAATCCGCCATCTGGTCAGTTTCGGTGTGTTGTTCTGCGGTATCGTGATTCTGGTGGGACTGATGGCCGCACTGATCCGAAAACTGATGCATGTGGTATTTTTAGGGTGGGTGGACCGGACATTTGGTCTGGTTTTCGGAACAGCCAAGGGCGTTTTGATCGTATCGGTCCTGTTCATCATGCTGACCAGTTTTTTGCCGTCCGGATCTTCCACCATGATGACCCGATCTGAAACCGCACCCTATCTGGCAGAGATCTCCCGGACCATGACCCTGTTCATTTCCAGGAATCTGCGGGGTGATTTTCTGGAGCGGCTGAATTTATTCAAAGTGGAACATGCGCAAACAACAAAGGAAGGTGATACCGTTGGAATCATTGGCCCCCGTTCTGGAGGTGATCCGGACATTGCGGGGAAAAAACGGGTGTGAATGGGATCGGCGCCAGACTCCGGCCACCATGTGGAAATGCCTGGCGGAAGAGGGGTATGAACTCAGACAGGCCCTGGCTGACCAGGATCTGGACAATACCTGTGAAGAGATGGGGGATGTGCTGTTCCAGATTGTTTTTATCATGGAGATATTTCATGATTCCGGACAGATCCCCATCTCCCGGGTGATGAACACGGTGAAAGAAAAAATGATCCGGCGGCACCCCCATGTGTATGGGGATGCGGTGGTAAAAAACCGTACCGAGTTGCTGGATCAGTGGGAGAAAATCAAGACCCGGGAAAAAAACGAAACTTTTCGTTTATCTGCCATGGATGATGTTCCCAAAGGGATGCCCGGGCTTATCCGGGCCATGAAGGTGTCTGAATCCGCTGTCAAAAAAGGGTTTGACTGGGAGAATATTCACCAGGTTATGGGCACGGTGAAAAGTGAGATTTCTGAATTTGAATCCGCTCTGGAACAAAAAGACGAAGACGAGATCATGCTGGAGTTCGGTGATATTTTGTTTTCTCTGGTGAATGTGGCCCGGTTTGCCGGTTTCCATCCTGAAACAGCCCTGGCCCGCGCCACAGCTAAATTTGAAAATCGGTTCCGTTTGATGGAAGCGGATCTGGCCGAAAAAAAAACGACCCTCCATGCCCTGTCCGCATCGGAAAAAGAGATTTTCTGGTCCCGGGCCAAACAGGCCCATGAAAACAATCAGTCGGGTGAAAAAGAGTGACCCGGAGACGATTGGACGTCTTTGGCTGTCTGGATCATTTCTCTGTTGTCTGGATCAATGAGCAGATAGGTGAAACGTGTCTTGTCCCGATGGTGGCTGTTTTCCGCGGCAGACAGGGACCGGGGGACCTGCCTGCCGGTGGATGGGTTCAGCGGCGCTGACTCGGCCGCTTCTGAGATGATTTTTTCCACAATTCCTGCCGCGACTTTACCGATAATGGTCTGCCGGGTCCCTTCTGAAGAGATCGCCCGGGGGGTGTCGGAGGACATGACAAATCGGCCTGATTTCTCCAGGATTTTTCCTTCACCCAGCTGCTTGAAATAAAGCCGCAGTACATTTTGAATCTGGTAGGCAGGTATTTGCAATTACATATCTCCCGGCGGTTTCAATCGTCGAAATTGCCCTCAGGGCCTTTGTCGGAACTGATCTTTGCCGCGTTTTCCCTGATCTTTTCATCGGTCCATTCATTGATGGATTCAATGGTTCGGGATTTAACTCCGGGATCATGGGATCGGTTTTCCAGAATTTGGGATAACACAATATCCGCTGTGTCTTTGGCGTTGAATACTTCTGTGAGCAGTGTATGGACAAACGCCTGCACGCCCCGGGCCATGCGGTCTCGGATCTCTGTAGGCTGGGCCAGAAACCGGTTTTCGAACGGGGCGTTGAGTTTTTTGAAATTGCCGCCGGTGAGCCCCTGGTCTTTGGCATAGGCCAGCATCTGCTGCCAGATGGCTTCATCCACGCCTTTGTCCGGCTGTTTGATAAACCGGCCGGCGTCGTCCAGAATGGCGTTGCCATAGTCATTCACCTGAACCCCCCAGGAGATCATCTGCAGGGCTGTGGCCACATTGGCTTTGGTGGTGCGGGTTTCCGCGGCAATCTGTCGGAGCCGGTCCGAGCTGTTGCCCGAGGTGCCGTGCTGGGCCCCGGAGACATTGTAAGGGCCTAAGGCCTCATGGATCCGGGCGGTCAACGGCACGTCGATGCCGGCATCGCTTTGCTCGATGCCGTGGGTGGTTCCGTTGTTCAACGCGATCCAGTCCGGAAAAATGCCGTGGGCGTTCAGTCCCTGGATCAGAAACAGAGCCTCCTGGGCCGTGGACAACCCCAGCTTGCCTTTGATTTCCCCCACTTCGGTTTCCAGACCGGCCCATTTCGGAACCTGTGCCGCCAGTTCAATATTGGCCAGCAGGTTCTGGTCATCGGGCATATGGGAGGCATCGATGGCAATGGAGGTGATGCCTGCATCGAACAGGGAAGTGATTTCCGTTTTGGCCGGTTCGATGTCCGCCGGGGTTTTGATGCCGAAATGGTCGGCATGAATGGCCACCGGTATGGTGATGCCCAGCTCGTTCATGAACGCGTCCGTCTGCCGGGCGATGTTCCACAGGTTGACGGCGCAGTAAGCGTTGGTGCCGCCTTCGGACCGGGCGATCTCGATGATAATGGCGGCATTGGCCTGCTGGGCCGCAGCCAGGGCGCCTCGAATGACAAACGCGTTTCTGCCGTTGGCCGCAATGGTCATGCAGCCACCTTTCTTGAGCATGGCCTGATCAATGTATTTGCCGCTGACAATCAATGCCTTGGAATGGGGAAACAGCTTTTTGACATTGGGGGGCCGGCCCGTATCCAAAGCGGTTTGAAAATCGGGGGTATGATGATGTGACATGGTTTTTCTCCCATTGGTTTGTGGCGGTTGTGGACTGCTTTCTTTTTTTGGCATGAAAATGTGTCAAAAGCAAGAAATATTCATCAATGAATGAATATTCAGAGAAAGAAATGTGGATTGATTTTTTGTGTTTATATCATAAGTGAATTTATCTTGAATGATAACTATTTGTAAAAAAAAGATAAAATGGCACAACTGGTTTGAAGTGTTTTTGAAAATCCCTTCTTGACATTTGCAAAAAACTGTTGTTAGATAATGAATTATTATTCATTTCAGTTGCGGATGCGAGGTGGGTTTGCAGAAAAAAAGATCGGAAAAATGCCACAATATTCTGAACAGCGCCGGGGCGGTGTTTGCAAAACACGGGTTCTACAAGGCCACCATTTCCCAGATTGCATCCCGGGCCGGGGTGGCGGACGGGACACTTTATCTGTATTTCAAAAACAAAGATGACATTTTATATCAATATATCAGTTATAAAACCAGTATTGTATTTGAAAAGATGAATGATGCCGTGGCTGCCGGAAAAACGGCGGAGGAAAAGCTCAGAAATCTGATTCGATGTCATTTGCAGGAATTCCAGAGCGACCGGCATATGGCGGTGATTTTTCAATCCGAGGTCCGGTATCTGCGGGATATTCAATCCCAGATCAAAGACATTTCAAAGATGTATCTGGACTTGTTGTCCGACATCATCGAACAGGGGCAGATCGAGGGTTCCATCCGCCAGGATCTGTTTGTGGGCCTGGTGAAGCGGTTCATCCTGGGTGCGGTGGAAGGGGTGATCTCCACCTGGGTATCCGCCGGGAGCCGGTATGATCTGGTGGCCATGGCCGATCCACTGGTGGATCTGTATCTGAACGGGGTGAAAGAAGGGTAAATGCCATACAGTATATAAACGGCAGCAATTTTTTAAATGGATTTGAATCCGGGATTTTGCTTGACGGGAATCGTCATCTTTATTAAAGCTCTGTGAGTTTACATTCATAATCAGTTTGAGAATTTTTGGAGGAAACAGTATATGACTTCAATGATCGGTCCGGCAAGTTATCAGTTTTTCGGGATTTTCCCGGCAGCCATTCTGTCTTTCATCCTGCCAGTGGTGGGGATAGCCCTGTTCGCTTACATCATGGCCCGTCGGCTGGCGCCACTGGTCCGGGCGGCGCCGGATTTTCGCCTGGACCGCATCGGCCGGCGGATCATCCAGCTGATCACCATCTGGCTGGGGCAGATCAAACAGCCCCGGTACATGCTGGCAGGGGTGCTGCATATTGTCATCTTTGCCGGTTTTCTGATTCTGTCCATCCGATCCGTATCCCTGGTGATCCTCGGTCTTTCCGACGGGTTTGTCATGCCGGGTTTCGAAGGCTGGCTGGGGAGCGCATATAACTTTTTAAAGGATTATGCCGCCACTTTTGTGCTCATTGCCTGTATTGTGGCCGGTATCCGCCGGGGTATATTCAAGCCGGCCCGGTATGCGGTGCCGGAAAAATACGGCAAGGACCATACTGCAGAAGCCGTCTTCGTGCTGGGAATAATCGCCACCCTGATGATTTCAGAAAGCCTGTTCGAAGCGTCTGAACTGGCGTTTGCCTACCAGCAGACCGGAGAATGGCACTTTGTGGCCCCTTTGTCCCTGGTATGGATCTTCACGCATATGCTGACCGGGGCATCTCTGGATTTTCTTCAGGGGCTTCATATCTTTTCCTATTTTCTGCATGACCTGACTTTTTTCTTTTTCCTGTGCTTTCTGCCTCTGGGCAAACACTTTCACGTGATCACCTCGATTTTCAATGTGTTTTTCATGCGTCTGGACAAAGGAAAAATCAAGCCGGTCAGATACGGTGTTTCCGACGAACAACTGGATGATCTGGAGTCTTTCGGAGTCAAAAAACTGGAAGATTTCACCTGGAAGCATATGCTGGATTTTTATTCGTGTGCCGACTGCGGCCGGTGTTCCGACCAGTGTCCGGCCAATGCCGTGGGACGGCCCTTGTCCCCGCGGTTTATCACCATCAAGGCCCGGGACCTGATGTTTACCAATTATCCGTTGTCCGGAGAAATTTACAAGAGCAAGATGCTGGTGGAGGACATCTATACCGAGGATGAAATCTGGTCCTGCACCACCTGCGGTGCCTGCGAGGAAGAGTGTCCGCTGGCCATTGAATACATCAACAAGATCGTGGATCTGCGGCGGGGCATGGTGGATGAAGGACTGGTGCCCCAGTCTCTGCAAAAACCGCTGAAAGCCCTGGAAAAACGGGGCAATCCTTACGGCAAGATGGAGAAAAAACGGGCGGAATGGGCCCTGGAAAAAGAATTCAAGGCCAATTACCCTGTGAAGGATCTGACAAAAGATTCGGCCGATACCTTGTATTTTGTGGACAGCATCACGTCCTATGATGACACTATCCAGGAAATCGCCCGGCAGACCGCCGTGATCCTGCACCGGGCCGGCGTGGATTTCGGGGTTCTGGGCAAAAGAGAAAAAGACAGCGGCAACGAGGTGCTCCGGTTCGGTGAGGAGATGCTGTATCAGGACCTCAAGGAGCAGAATACCGAAGCGATCCTGGCCACCGGTGTCAAACAGATTGTCACCGCCGATCCCCATGCGTACAATGCCCTGAAAAATGATTATACCGGCCTGCCGCCGGTACGGCATATCAGTCAGGTGGTGGCGGAGAAGATCACCAGCGGGGCGTTGTCACTCAAGCCCTGTCTGCATCCGGAAAAGGTCTATGTGTACCACGATCCCTGTTATCTGGGACGGCACAACGGCATATACGAGGATCCCCGACAGGCCCTGGATGCCATTGACGGCCTGACCCGGGTGGAACTGGAAAAAAGCCGGGACCGGTCTTTCTGCTGCGGCGGCGGCGGACTCATGCTGTTTTATGAGCCGGAAGAAGAAACCCGCATGGGGGTTCTGCGGGTGAACATGGCAGCGGAAGCCGGTGCCAACGTCATTGTGACGGCCTGCCCCTTCTGTCTGGTGAACATCCAGGATGCCATCAAGGTGGCTGGAAAGGAAGGTGAAATGGAGGCACTGGATTTTACGGAACTGATTGCCCGGCATGTAGCATAACGGTGTAAAAATAACGCAGACGGCGGAACATGTGAAACAGTTCCGCCCGCACAAGTAAAGGAGGTAATAAATGGAAATTTTAGTTTGTGTCAAGCGGGTTCCGGATACAGCGGAGAACGAATTTGAACTCAATTCAGCAGGAAATGATCTGGACCGTGACGACCTGGTCTATTCGGTGAATGAATGGGATAACTATGCGGTGGAAGAAGCCATCCAGATTGTGGACAATGTGGGCGGCTCTGTCACGGTGGTCACAGTGGGGGATGACGAGTCCGAAGAGGTGCTGCGCCGGGAAATGGCCATGGGTGCCAACAATGGGGTTCTGCTCAGTGATGACCTCTTCGAAGGATCCGACGGCAAAGGCATTGCCGCCATCCTCAAGGCGGAAGTCGAGAAAGGCAAATACGACCTGATTCTCACCGGGGCCCAGGCGGACGAAGGGGCTGCCCAGGTGGGAGGCATGCTGGCCGCCCTGCTGGATTATCCGTATGCGTCGCTGGTGAACAAGATTGAAGTCAAGGAGGATAACTTGATTCATGTGGGCCGGGAAATCGAGGGTGGAAACCAGGAAATGAACGAAATTCAGCTTCCCTGTGTACTGTCCATCCAGACCGGTATCAATGAGCCCAGATATGTGGGAATCCGGGGGATCCGGAAAGTGGCCAGTGTGGATGTCCCGGTGAAAAGTGCCGGTGATCTGGGCATCGATTCCGCCAGCGTGGGTGAGGCCGGCGCCAAAACCCGGCGGGTGGATTATTTTGTACCGGATCTCGGGGATGGTGCGGAAATGCTGGAAGGATCCACAGAAGAGATCATTGAAAAACTGATTGAAAAGCTGAAAGCCAAAGGAGGACTTTGATCATGACACAGATTTTTGCATATATTCCATTCAAGAACGGCGCCGCAGAAGATGTGGCATTGGAGTATCCGGATGCGGCAAAAAAAATCGATCCGTCCGCCCAGGTGACAGCGGTGGTGGCAGGAACAGGCGGGGATCTGGACAAGGTGGCCGATGCCATGACCGGGATTTACAAAGAGGTCATCAAAATCGATCATGCGGATCTGGCCTATCCCAATGCGGAACGGGTCAGAAAAGCGCTGCTGGACGTCCTGCCCCATGACGGCATGATTCTGGTTCCTCATGATACCTTTGGCATGGACCTGGCACCGGGGTTGTCCGTGAAAATGGATTCCGCGTATGCGGCCGATATCGTGGATTTCGAAGGCCTGGACGACACCCGCCTGAAAATGATCCGCCAGGAACTGGGTGGCGCGGTATATACCCATGTGACGTCCGATATCTCTTCAGGGGCGGTGGTCACCATCCGTCCGGGCTCTTTCGCTCCGACGGAAGACACATCCGCCGGCGGCAGTGTGGTGGACAAATCCGGTGACGTCAAGGACCTGAGCGCCAAAAGAAAATTTCTGGAAGTGGTGGAAGCCGAAGTCGGTGATGTGGATATTACCAAAGCCGATGTCCTGGTATCCGTGGGCCGGGGGATCGAAGACGAGGAAAATATCGAGGTTGCCCAGGAACTGGCCGATGCCATGGGTGCCGTGGTCTCCTGTTCCCGGCCGATCGTGGATGCCAAATGGCTGGAAAAATCCCGGCAGGTGGGAACTTCCGGACAGACCGTCAAGCCCAAGGTGTACTTGGCCATGGGTATCTCCGGATCGTTTCAGCATCTGGGGGGTGTCAAGGGAAATCCCTTTATCGTGGCGGTGAACAAAAATCCCAAAGCCCCGATTTTCCAGGTGGCGGATGTGGGGATTGTGGAAGATATCCTGGAGTTCATGCCAGAGCTGACCGAAGCGGTCAACTCCCTTTGATTGACAGTCTCACCGGTCTCTGGTGAAGAAAACAGCCAGGGCTGGAAAACAAAAAAGGCCGTGAAGAAACCTGAAAAGGGTTCTTCACGGCCTTTTGCTTGCCGAAACAACCTGAAAAATCAATTGAGTCAGCATAATCGTTATTTTTAGTTATTTACGGTTCTTTCATTTATTTTTTATGGGTTTTTATTGACTAGAGTCTGAAATGGTTATAATTTTCCAGTAGCTTTTTATAATTGACCCAAAAGGAGAGAATCGTATGGGATTCCGGTTCAAATTCATCGCGATCGCGATGTTTGTTTGTTTGTCCATCAACCCGGCTGCCGGAGATTCCTCCCGGGGCCTGATGATGGCGACCACCACCAGTACCGACAATACCGGCCTTCTGGAATATCTGGCCCCGGAATTTACCCGGGATACAGGGATCGAGTTGAAATGGGTGGCTGCCGGAACGGGCAAAGCGCTGAAACTGGGGGAAAACTGTGATGTGGATGTGTTGATGGTCCATGCCCCGGCAGCGGAACGGCAGTTCGTCACCAGCGGTTTTGGACTGGACCGTCGTGAAATCATGTATAATGATTTTGTGATCATTGGTCCGGAATCGGACCCGGCAAAAATCAGCGGCAGTTCGGTCAACACGGCGTTGAAAAATATCGAAACGGATCAGAGTGATTTTATCAGCCGGGGGGATCATTCCGGTACCCATAAAAAAGAACTGGCCTTGTGGCAATCTGCCAGACTGCCCATCCCTGAAACAGAATCCTGGTATATTCAGGCCGGGCAGGGAATGCTGGCCACCATCCATATGGCCGGTGAAAAAAATGCCTATACCCTGACAGACCGGGGAACCTATATCAAATATGAACATACGGCCAAAGGAAACCCAAAGTTGAAGATTCTGGTGGAAGGCGATGATTTCCTGAAAAATCAATACAGTGTCCTGGCCGTGAACCCGGATCGTTGCAAAAACGTCAATTTTGAGGCAGTTCAGCAGTTTTCAGACTGGATTACCGGAGAGAAAGCACAAACCATGATCCGTGCATTCAAGCTGCTGGACAAGACCTTGTTCATTCCCAATGCCGGATAGATACGTGGGGCGGCATTTTTTTTAAAAGATTTTCCGCCCGGCAAGGTCCTTTAGCGGAGTCCGGAAGTCCGGTCACAAGAAAGATCATCACTCCTCAAACAAAGGGATCTGCGACACCCTCTGCTTGAGGTCTGCTTCCAGTTTCAGGGGCCGGCCTTCGATGTCGGCGATGACAAAGGTGACATCCGCATCAATACACACGGTGCCGGTGACCTTGTTCAATATCTTCTGCCGGATCACAGCGCTTTTGTTGCCGATTTTCTTGAGCCCGGATTGGACTTGAATGGTGTCTCCCACCCGGGCCGGATTGCGGTAGGAGATATTGATATTGACAACAAAAAACAAAAACCCACTTTTCATGAATGTCTCCAGGTCCAGATGGTCTTCCAGCAGCTGCCAGCGGCCTTCTTCCAGAAATTCCAGATACCTGGCATTGTTCACGTGCTGGTACAGGTCGGTGTGATATCCTCTGATTTTGATTTCCGTGTTCATTTGTACCTCCTGAGTTTCTGTTGATTCATCGGCCGCGCATCATATCACCGGGGATGGGTTTTGAAAACAGAATTCGGTCCATTGATTTTGGCCTTGAATAAAAGCCGGTGATCTGGTTTAACAGGGAGCATTGTCCGGAAAATGTCCTTCGGGCTGACCTGAAAACCAGAGGAATCTGATGAGAGACCGGTATATCCTGGCTGTTGACTGCGGTACCCAGAGCCTGCGGGTCATGATTTTTGCCGTGAACGGCGAAATGCTGGCCCGGGTGAAGGAATGCTATTTGCCCTGTGTCTGTCCCGGCCCGGGCCGGGCTGAGCAGGATCCTGACATCTACTGGCACAGCCTGAAGACGGCGTGCCGGAAACTGAAACAGACCGCCCCGCAGTTTTTTGACAATATCGCCGGCATCGGCGTGACCACGCTGCGCAACACCCTGGTGAACCTGGACCGTCAGGGACGGGTGCTCAGGCCGGCCATCACCTGGATGGATCAGCGCCGGGCGGATCCGGAGTCCGGTAAGACCGGTGTGCTGCGGTTCGGATATATGATACCGGTGCTGGGCAATATTCTCAAAGAAAATCATGCACTGGGCAAATGTAACTGGATCATGCAGCATCAGCCGGAGATCTGGGAAAACACCCATAAGTATGTCCAGGTATCCGGGTTGCTGCATCACCGGCTCACAGGAGTCTTTGCCGATGCCCTGGCCTGCCAGATCGGATACCTGCCTTTTGACTACAAACGTCACTGCTGGGCAACAGGGCGGTTGAATCTGGCAAAAATTCTGTTTCCGGTTCCCATGGAAAAGCTGCCCCGCCTGGTTCCGGCAGGAGAGGTCATCGGCAGGGTGTCGAAGGCGGCGTCAGATGCCACCGGCATTGCCCCGGGTATTCCGGTGATTGCCTGCGGATCGGACAAGGGGTGTGAAACCCTGGGCGCCGGGGTGGCGGGGCCGCACATGGTCAATCTGAGTTTCGGGACCACCGCCACGGTCCAGACCATGTCGAACCGGTATTTTGAAACCCTGCCCCTCATGCCGCCGTATCCGTCTCCCATGCCGGGATATTACAATCCGGAGGTGGAGATTTTCCGGGGATTCTGGATGATTTCCTGGTTCATGGACCAGTTTGCCCATAAAGAGGTGGCTGAAGCGGATGTATTGGGTGTGCCGCCGGAACAGATCCTGGATCAATGCCTGGAACGGACATCCCCCGGTGCCATGGGCCTGATGGTCCAGCCCTACTGGGGGCCGGGGCTGGTATATCCCGGGGCCAAAGGGGCCATGATCGGGTTCGGGGATGTACATGAACGGGATCATGTGTACCGGGCAGTGATTGAAGGATTGGGGTTTGCTCTGCTGGAGGGCATGGAAAAAATTGAGAAAAAATCCGGGATCCGGATGGAAAAAGCCGTGGTGTCCGGCGGGGCTTCCCAGAGCGGCCAGATCTGCCAGATTGCGGCGGATATTTTCAATCTGCCCATGATCCGGGGGCAAACCCATGAAACCAGTGGTCTGGGAGCCGCCATTATCACGGCCACAGGCATGGGGATCTATTCGACGATCGCGGAAGCGGCCCGGCACATGATCCAGGCAAAAACCGTGTTTGAACCGGATCCGGCCCACGCCGCCCTGTACCGGCAGCTGTACGAACAGGTCTACCGGAAAATGTATCCAGCGCTTTCGCCATTGTATGCCCAGATCCGGAAGATCACCGGATATCCCGGGTAGACAAATACCTTGCCTGCCCGGCGTTGGCAACGGACAAATGCTTGACTTGACCGGGGCGCTGTGGCAAAAAGGATGACAGTCCGCTGTAGAGGAGAAAAAATGCAGATATTTCAGATCATCAGCCCGGACGGGTACATTGCCGATCTTCATGAACACGAAGAGGCAAAGGGGATTTTGGCGGCCCGGTTTCATTTTCCCCTGGTATCCGACTATATCCGGTCCGCCATCCGGGAAGGCAAACCCTATTTGTTCACCGGCCGGAGCGGCAACGCCCAGATCGGCATCAAGACCGATCTGGCCGACGGCGCCGAACCGGTGGTGGAAAAATCGGATATCTATGTGGCAGGCCGGCTTCAAAATTTGAACCCGTTGCTGGGCAACGCCCTGGATCTGTTCAAGACAGGGGATGAGATCGGTCGCCTGGCCATCATGGATCCGGAGCTGCGGATCAAAGATGTCCGCCATTACCTGCACAAGCGCCTGTTTGTGGGAAAAAAGGCCGGCAAAGGTTATTATGAAGGGTTTGAGATCCGGCAGGAAATCGACCCGGATACCGGTCAGCTGTGTGATTATATCGCCATGGAGCTGGAGCCGTATCAATACTGTTTTGAGCCCCATGCCATCACTTCGACCGGTATCAACGCGGTCATCAAAAAAGGGCGCAGTGCACTCAATACGATCCGGTCCCGGATATCTCTGGATCTTGACAATACATCACTCAACGCCAATGACCTGTTTGTGGGTGCCATCAAAATTTCCCTGGGAGATATCTACGGAATCATCGATGCTGTCACAGATCCGGAAACAGCAAAGATCGAGCATCTGCCGGCCCGGGTTCTGGATCCGTTCAGAACGTTCAGGGACCGGCAGGTGGAACTGTATAATTTCGGGACCGATGCGGTGCCTCTGAAAAATATTCGAATCCGGATCCGGTTTTTCCGGGCCAAAAATCCATTGACCGTGCCCCTGGAGAAAATCAAGGTCAAGGAAGGGTACCGGCTCAGTGATCTGCTCACCAATGCGGAGATCGCCAACCTGTTTGCCGCCATGGATGACACGGCCCTGGGAATGATCTTGAACAAAGCCAATTTCATCCCCATTCCCAAAGCCATGGATCCTTTCAGCCAGGCACAGCTGGAGATCATCCGCAACGCAATTCTGGCTTCCACGTTTCGGAAAAATATGCCCCGGGTGCCGGAAAAAGGAAACGGGAAATTCAAAAACACCCTGGAAAAACTGTCCGTGCTGGGCGGGGTGAACTCCCGGGTGTTCATCGGCCGGGAGTTTCCGGACATGGATGTGGTGGATGCCTTGAGAACCAGCGGATTGCGTACCTTTCTCATTCAAAGGGACAATCCGTCCTTTGCCGATGAGTATGTCAAAAAGATGATCCGGCTGACCCATTCAGAACATGCCGGGTGTGAATTTCTGCGGTATGACCCGGACATTGACAAACTGTACAGCTTTTACCACGGGTGCTTCATGGAGCCGGACGACCGAGACCGGTTTGACCGGGTCCGCTACTGGTTCGCGTTTTACGGGTCCCATACCAGTGAAGCGGACAACCGGCTCACCATCGACCTGATCAATCAGCTGGCCCCGAAACTCGGATATGAAATGGGCATCGTGCACGGCGGCGGACCCGGACTCATGAAGGAAGCCAATGACCTGGCCCGGCAGCACAACCTCATGAGCATGGGCATTGCCATCGATCTGGAAGGGGAGAATCAGGCCTCTTTGACCACCTGTGACGGATTGATCAAGTACAATGAAGGCCTGCGTCTGGCAAGACAGGATCATCTCCAGAAGCTGAGCAACCTGCCGGTGGTCAATACCGGGGGGTACGGCAGTGCGGAAGAGCTGGCCATCACCATCACCTCCATGAAGCTGCATGAAAATCCCCTGGCTCCCATTATTCTGCTGGATCCGGACAATCTGTGGGATCATGCCCGAAAACAGACCTTGAAGATCGCTGAAAAAAAATACGGCCCCGAGTTCATGCCCCGGCTGGTTCACTCATGCAATACGGCACAGGATGCGGCAAAAATCCTGCTCGAATTTATGGAAAACCCGGATTCGTGGTATAAAAAGCGCAAGATCCCTTCAGAAAATGTGGAAAAAACCCGGGTGAAATCCGTCCGGATCCGGCAGTCCGCTTTGGGTCAGGCCGTGGTGGAGACCTTTGAGCGGCCCAATTTCCGGCTTACACCATGAACTCCACTTTCCGGGATGCCGCCGGGTCGATGTCGTTTTTTCCGACCCGAAGCCTCACAGAATAGACCTGGGGGACCCCGGGGGCGAAAAACTGGATGGTCCGGGCCGATCCAGGGTCAGGCAGGGGAGGGGAGAAAAGACGTACAGGGGCCGCCCGGCACGGGGCTCTTTCCGTCACTGGTTGACAAAACCGGAAAATCTGTCCTATTGTCAGCGTTGCAGTAACGGCTGTCCGGTGATGGAAGCGTTTGGCGCGGGCTTAAAAACAACTTTTTTCAATGGATCTGGAGGAACAATGCAAATAGAAGAGACGATGCAGAATGACACCTGTGTGGTATGTGTGACCGGGCGGCTGGATGCCACCACGGCCCCGGAACTGGATCAGGCGGTGACGCAGATCATCGATCAGGGAAAACACAAGATGGCGTTTGACCTGACCCGGCTGGAATATGTGTCCAGTGCCGGGTTGCGGATATTTCTGGTGGTGGCCAAGAAATTGAAGGGCTTGAATGGCGAGCTGAGTCTGGCCGGACTCCATGGCAACATCAAGGAAGTGCTTGAAATTTCGGGTTTTCCTTCCATTTTGCCCTGCTACGACAGCATGGACGACCTGCCGGCCTGAAAACACCCGGCAATGCCGAAAATTTATGGCAGGGCCATGCGGAAGGTGAGGATGTTTTTGTGTTCTTTCCGGGCATACCACACCGCATCCGTCATTTTTTTGATAAAAAAGATGCCCAGGCCGCCCACAGTGCGTTCTTCCAGAGACAGACCGGTATCCGGGTCTTCAACAGTCAGCACGTCAAATGCCTGTCCCCTGTCTTCAAAAGAGATCAGTAAATCGTGATCGTCTGACAGGGTACAGCACACCGTGACATCCCCGGGGGTTTCATCCGGATAGGCATAGCTGAATATGTTCATCAGCGCTTCTTCCGATGCCAGTTGCAGTTTTTGAATCCGGTCTTCGGGCAGAGAATGATTCCGGGCACAGGCGGTAATGAACTCCTGAAGCGGATCCAGATTCTCAATGCCGGCAGTCAGGGTCAGTTGTCTGGGGGGTTTTATCATTGTATCAATCCACAGAGGTTACGCCATCAGCACTTCCCGAACCGGGACCGGCTGGCCGACATTTTTCAGTTCCAGTGCTTTCGGGTCGGACAGGGTAATCCGTTGTTGGATGTGATGTGACGTCATGTCGGTGACCAGAATCTGCCCGTTGCAGGCATGGGAGCAGATCCGGGCTGCAATGTTGGTGACCGCACCGGACGCGGTATAGGTCCACCGGTCACCGGCAATTCCCTTGAACCGGGTGGAGCCCACCGAAGCCATTCCTGAATTGATTCCCATGTTGACGGTCACCGAAGAAAATTTTCCTTTTAATGAATGATTGATCAATTCAGTCCGTTTTTTGATGCCCATGGCAGCGGAGACTGCATTGAATGCATGTGTCTTGGGGTCATCGGCCTGGAACAGGATCATCAGACCGTCTCCGGCGGTTTCATTGATGTCGCCTCTGTTTTCGACAATGATATTTAAAAACTCGCTGAAATAGGTTTCGATCAGATAATTCATCTTGTCCTGGGAGGTGGTTTCACTCATTTTGGTGTACCCGGCAATATCCAGAAAAAGCACGGAAAGATCTTTTTCATGTTTGTTCAGATCCGGATTTTCCGGATTGTTTGAAATCAGGTCCTGAACCGATTGAGGAACAAATTTTTTCAGGTGCATTTCAATGCTTTCCAGAAGCTGGACCCGGGCCAGAATTTCTTCCAGTTTTTTGTTTTTGTCCTTGATTTTCTGGAGCAGCTGCTCCAGGTTGTATTCTCTGGATTCCACTCTGACGATCATCATGCCAAAGGCTTCCGCCAGTTCCGCCACCGTGGGCGGGTACTTGTCCGTGTTGGTCAGTTCCAGGAGCTGGTCTGCTTCATCATAAGCCCCCATGGACACTTTTCTGGCGGCATCCCGTAAAATTTCAAACAATTTATCACTGCTGTCATGCATACGTATCACCATACCGTTTCAAGCGCTCTGTTTTTCAGGTGTTTTATGTTATTACGCTTTTTTTTTATGAAAAATCAATGAATTTTGTGTTGATAAAAGGATTGGGTATCCGATATAAGAGAGATCAGACCATCAAACATATGGAGACTGCCTGTTTTGAAAGAAACCGTTCCTGTTAAAAAAAAAGTGCCGTTACTCAATTCCATGCAGTCCAAAATTATTTTTCTGGTCATCGCCATCATGGCGGTGACAGCCATACTCATCATCACCATCTCCGGCAAGGAAATCAATCATGCCATGCTGGCTCAGCAGGAGCGATTGTCTAAACATGTATTGTCGCTGATCAATCTCAATATCCAAGGCGGATACAACAATCTGATAACCGATAAAATCGATTCAGTAATACGGTATAAACAGGTATTGAAGGCTCGGACCGGCCTGGTCATACAGATGATCGATCAGCAGCATCGGTACAGCCGTGAAAACCGGTTTTCCCGGGACATTGCACAGCAGATGGTCCTGGACTGGGTAATGCACAGCATGGATCAGGAAACCCATGGCACCCTTTTTATTGCAGATGACGAATTGACGGTGATTGCGCACCCTAATTCTGAATTTGTCGGACAACATATCGGCGGATTCACCGACATGAAAAACAATACGTTGGCCCAGAATCTGGACGTAGCCGGCAACAGCCCCGATCCGGTTGTCTCGGTGGTGAACTGGCCGGACAAACACACTTTGGGGGCCAGATATCTGACCTGCATTCAGACCTTCAGTCCCTGGGACTGGGTGGTGGGAACCGTTGTCAATATTGAAGAGATCGAGGTGGAGGCCCAGGAAAAACTGTCCAAAATCGTGGAAACTCTGGGAGAAACCTTTGCCGACATCCGCATCGGCCGGACCGGAATCGCTTTTCTGTTTGACAACGCGTTTTCCGTGCTGGCCATGACTGATCCGGACCTTGCAAGTCAATTTAAGCAAACCGTCAATTTTCAGACCGGCAATCTCCTGGTTCAGGATATGGTGACCCGGGCCATTCAAGGGGGGGGCTTTTTGTCTTATCAGTCCGATCTGTTCCAGAAACAGGAGATGATCGCCTATATCCGGTTTTTCAAACCCCTGGGCTGGTATATCGGGGTCACGGTGCCGGTGTCGGAGATCCGGGCGCCGGCCAAAGAGATTGTGTTCAAACAAAGCGCATTGATCGGGATGATTCTTTTGTGCAGTCTTCTGTCTGCTGCCTGGATGGTGTCCCGGATATCCAGGCCCTTGAAATTTCTGGCGGATCGGGTCAAGGCGTTTTCATCGGCGGATCTGACCCGGGATGAAACCCAGGACATGTATCTGGATCAACTGGCCAAAAAAAACAGGGATGAAGTGGGACTTCTGGCCAACGCCTTTGTTTTCATGAAAGGGCAGCTGAAGGAAAATATCCGTCAACTGCTTGAAACAACGGCCAAAAATGAACGGATCCAGGGGGAACTCAATATTGCCAAAGATATTCAACTGGGACTGCTTCCCAAGATTTTCCCACCGTTTCCCGACTGCAAAGCCATGGATATCTTTGCCTCCCTTGAGCCGGCCAAGGAAGTGGGCGGGGATTTGTATGATTTTTATTTTGTCGAAGATCACAAACTGTGTTTCACCATCGGAGATGTGTCCGGCAAAGGGGTACCGGCTGCTTTGATGATGGCCATTACCAAGACGTTGATCAAAACATCCGCGTTCAAGAAAATCAGTCCGGGTGCCATCATGACCGAGGTGAACGATGCCATCTCCAGTGACAATCCCCAGTCCATGTTTGTGACATTGTTCATAGGGATACTGGACCTGAATACCGGTGTGGTCACCTATGCCAACGGGGGGCACAACCCGGCCGTGCATATCATGGGATCCGGACAGGCCGGGTACCAAAAAGCGATCAGCGGTCCGATGGTGGGGATCATGGACGACATTTGCTATAAGGATCTGTCGCTGACCCTGGCACCGGGGGAAGCCCTGTTTCTGTATACGGACGGTGTCACCGAGGCCATGGATGATCAGGAGCGGTTTTATTCGGAAAAAACCCTTCTGGACCGCATTGTTTCAAAGGCACCGGTATCTTCCCGCACCCTGGTGGAATACATCAAAGGCGATCTGAAATCCTTTGCTGCCGGGGCACCCCAGTATGATGACATTGCCATGCTCATGATACAGTACAAAGGGGTCTCATGAAATTACGATCCCGGATCATGATCGTCACTTTTCTGATTATTCTGTTTGTCCAGGGGTTGAACTGTTTTCTGGAAATCGGTTTTCTGACCGGCAACCTGGAAGAAAGCAATCTGAGGAAATACCGGATCATCGGCAGCCAGATGCAGCGCAAACTCAACAAATCACTTTTGTTCGGAAAACCTCTGGACCAGATCGATTATGCCCGGCTTTTGACAGATATCATTCCTGCGGACATTGACAACCTGCATATCATCGATGATCAGGGAACCGTGCTTTTTTCCGCCAGACCCGACACCTCCCCCGGAGATTTTCACATGACCCGCACCTTTGCCATGGACAAGAAGCCGGACGCGTTTCAGATCCATATCCCCCTGGCGGACCGGACCCGGGTCAAAGGAAACATCGTCATGAAGGTGTCTCTTCGGGAGATCCGGGAACAAACCCTTTTGCTGATCCGGCGGTCGGTGGTGACTTTTCTGGGGATGCTGGCGGTGGGGCTGCCTTTGCTCTACCTGGTGCTGACCTGGTTTGTCAACCGCCCGTATAACCGGTTTATTCAAGAGATGGACATCTGGATTCAGACCGGGCAGTATGATCGGCTGCAGGCCCGGGGCATTGATATGTCTCCATTGTTCACCTGCAAAAGGCATATTCAGGATATCCGGGCCGGACAATGGCTGTCCGTGGATCACCGGGATTTGTATGATGCCATCGACGGGGTGAGCATGACACCGGACCCGGCATCGTGGGAAAAGGCGTTGTACAGACGTCTGACGGCACGATTGCGCATCAATTGATAAAAAAAGGCGGCCCATCATGCAGAGCAGACGGCTGATTTTGATTGTCATGATTTTTGTGGGACTTTCCCATGGTCTGTACATGTTTTTCAATGCCGCCATGTTCAAGCGTGCCTATGAGCAGCAGAATCTGTCCCAGATGAAAGAGCTGGGGCAGGTTCTGAAAAAAGAGATCGATTACGCCCTGGGTTTCGGGATTCCGATTCACCTGCTGGGGGGCATGACTCCTTTTCTGGAGGATGTGCTGGCCCAGACCCCGGATCTGGCCTATATCCGGATTGTGGCAGGCGGCCAGGTGCTGTTTTCTGCCGAAAAAAGTGATCAGGCTTTCCGGGAAATCGCTTTGCCGCTTGCAGGGGGTGATGCGGCAGCCCCGGATTCCCGGGTAAAGGAAATCCGCCTGGGCTTAGGCATGGAAGCGGACCGGAAAATGATGTCCATGCTGTTTGACCTGATCACCATTGTGGTGGCAGGCCTCATCATTGCCTATGAAATCATCCGGTTTTTTGCCTCCAGGCTGGTGGCCGCGCCGTTCCGGGAATCCATGAACACCCTGAACCACATGATACAAAGGGTGAACCCCTGGTGCGGGTCTGTGATGCCCGAAGAAATGAACCCGATCTCCGCCCGGATCCGACAGCATGTCACGGTTCAAAGACAGCAGATCTACCAGACCCTGGCCCATCTGAACCAGGTCTCATCCGAGATTTTGACCGCCATATTCCACGGCCGGGAACGGTTCCTCGGGGCGGTCAAAAAACAGCGGGCCATCCTGAATCGCTCGATGGACCGGCAGGAAGTGGTCAAAAAATTCAAGGATCCGTCCCAGATCCGTCCCATTGTGTTCATCTTTTTTATGGGGGCCAATCTGCAATCCAGTTTTCTGCCGATATTTTCCAGAGAACTGCTGGATAAACAAACCGTTCTGACCGGTGTGTTTTCCGATGAAATTCTCATGGGGCTTCCCATTACCTGTTACATGATCACCGTGTTTTTTTTCATGCTGTTCATGGGCAGCAATCTGTTCAAGCGGTGGATTCATCCGGATTACGGGATCGGCATGGGTGCCTTGTGTACCTCAGCCGGGCTGGTGCTCTGCGGCCTGTCCGGTGATATTCTTCAGCTGATTTTCGGCAGGATGCTTTGTGCCGTGGGGTTCGCTTTTATTGTCATTTCCTGTAAACAATTCATTGTGGCACGGTCGACCGCTGAAAACCAGTCATTTCATCTGGCTGGTTTCACTGCTGCATTTTCAGGGGGATTGTTTTGCAGTATCATTATCGGCAGTATTCTGGTGGAATATTTTTCCTATCAGTTCGTGTTTTTCACCGCTGCCGCCATGGTGCTGTTGATTTTTGTGTTCGACTATATGATTCTTGCGGACAAGGCCGATATCCAGCAGGCTTCCATAAACAACCCAGAACAGCATTCGGCGGACCAGACCGGTCTCACCGCTTTTTTCAGGCTGGGTATCCGGGACTTGAATCTGGTCTGTGTGCTGATGCACGGTATTTTTACCCGGATCATCTTTATCGGGTATTTTTATTATTCCGTGCCCATTTTGCTTAAACCGGATTTCGCCTATGCGGATATCGGCCGGATCATGATGTTCTATACGCTTCCCAGTGTGTTGTTTGCCGGTTTTCTGAACCGGCGGATCAAGCAGATCCGTCAGAGCCGGATCTCTGTGGTGGCCTCCAATGTTCTGGTGGGCGGGGTGCTCATCCTGTTTTATTTTTTTATGGCAGGACCAACATGGATGACGGGCCTTTTTGTGATTATCTCTCTTCTGGTGTTGGGTATTTCCAACAGCATTACCTTTCCGGCCCAGTCCAGCCTGTTGCTGAAAACCCGGACCGCCCGGAAAATGGGGGCGGGAACGGCTTTGGCTGTGTACAATTCCATTGAACGCATCGGCAGCAGCCTGGGGCCGGTTTTTTTTGGATTTTTTGCCGGCCGGTTTGACATTCAGACCGCCATCATGAT
The DNA here is from genome assembly GCA_011389555.1 of Desulfotignum sp. Lineage (GTDB taxonomy): Bacteria > Desulfobacterota > Desulfobacteria > Desulfobacterales > Desulfobacteraceae > Desulfotignum. The sequence goes on from JAABUD010000010.1 coordinate 51,892, forward strand.
GGGGGGCGGGCTGTGTGTTCTGGGAAATCTGATTTTCTGGATTTTTTTTACACCGGAATCATGATATATTTTGCACTTTAACTGTTTGACAGGAATGACACCATGTTGAAAAAAAGTTTGATTCTGATTATCGGAGTTCTGATATCCGGCTGGCATCCTTCAGGGGTACAAGCCGAAAAGTCCTATCGGATAGTGACGGTCCAGCATCAGACGTTTCAGCCCTATACCCTGTCTCTTAAAGGGTTCAGGCAGGGGATCCAACAGTCTGAGGCTGCGGATAAAATCATCATCGACACCTTTAATGCAGATGGCGATATTGCGGCACTGGATGCGTTTGTGGCTTCTTTGAAGACGCGGCAGGATGTGGATCTGATTTTTTCCATCGGCACCCACTCCACCCAGCGGACTGTCAGGGAAATCAAGACGATTCCCATTGTTTTCACGGACCTGGGCGCACCTGAAACTTCAGGTGTGATCACGGACTGGCAAGGGTCCGGGGCCAATTATACCGGCGTGGAGACCCGGGATTATGTGGGCATCGGCATTCATCTGCTTCATGAGTTGATGGCGTTCCAGCGTATCGGGATGATATACCTGAAAGGATCGCCCAGTCATGAAGGCACCATTCGCAAAGTCACGGAACTCAGCCATGAGGCCGGGTTTGAATTTTTCAACGAAGGATTTTCCCTGCGGGATGAAAACAATCAGGTGCTGCCAAAAGAAGAAATCCGGGAAAATATCACTGCGGCTCTGGAAAAGGTAGCCCCTGAAGTGGATGTGTTTTATGTGCAGATTTCCAATGCATTTGATCAGAATTTTGATCTGTTTTTTGATTGTTTTAAAAAATACAGCCTTCCCAGTACCGGAGAGCCCATTTATATCACCAAAGGACTGGTGATCGGTATCGGCAGAGACAAGGAAAAGTTTGGACTTCAATGCGCGGAATATGCATTGAGAATTCTGGATGGCACGGATCCCGGCAGATTGCCCATGGATGTGGGTAAAGATTTTTCCATCTCACTGAATATCGAGGCCGCCACCGTGGTGGGGTACAACCCGTCCATTGATATTCTGGGGTCTGCGGATCAGATTTTTCGGGAAATCGATTCTACAGACTGATGGGTTCGCCGGTCCAGGGATAGGAGTCGATGAGGTGGGGGATGGCTTTTTCCAGAATGTCCCGGGCCGAAGCAAAACGTTTTTTTTCCAGTACTGCCAGGATTCGCGGGCTGTATGGCGCCAGTTTGGTCTGCCAGGTATGATGCGGTTCATGAAAGGTGTATCCCAGCTTTTTCATCAGTGCCAGTCTCGGGGCATTCAGATAAACCGGGCTGATCAAGTGCTGGATGTGGTGAACCTGGGCAGCCTGGATGCTGTAATAACGTAACAGCTGGTTGAGTCCTTGTCTGTGATAATCCTTCCGGGTGGCAGCGGAATTGAAGATAAGACAGGGAAAATGGATGGCAATGGGAATTTCTGCTTCCAGGCGTTTGACGGCTTCTTGAAGATTTGTGACGCGGATCAGCCGCAATGTGGCAATCATTTCCAGGTGTTCATTCCAGATTCCCAGAACCGTATGGGCATCATCCGTGTGGTTCCAGTGCAGCAGTTTTGGTTTCAAAAGTTTGAAATTTTTGGAACGGTCGAATTCCCTGGTTCGAAGTACGGTGACTTCTTTTTTGTCTTCGGCAGAAGCAATGCGGATCTGTTTCATGGGCGGTGCTGACATAACCAAGGCTGATGGGTTAACGTTTGATGACATCTATATAATTTAAGAAAATAAATAACTTATCAATTTGATATACGTATTGTCAATCGGTATTGTTTCTGCCCGCAGAAAGGGTTTTGGAAAAATCGGCTGAAATAGCCGATTTGTTTGACGCGATCACAAAAATAGATCAGAATGACCTTTTATTAATTTTGGCATAATTTGAAAAAAGATAACATATCAGGAGAAAAGCAAGATGGGAGATAATTATTTCAACACCCTGCCGTTGCGGTTGCAATTGGCTGAGTTGTCCAAATGCCGGTTTATGCATACCACGGAATTTTCCGGGGTGGATGCCCTGAAAGGCAAAAAAATCGTGATTGTAGGGTGCGGGGCACAAGGGCTGCATCAGGGGCTTAATCTGAGAGATTCCGGACTGGATGTGTCTTATGCCCTGCGGGAGGAGGCAATAGCTGAAAAACGGCAGTCCTGGAAAAACGCCACAGATCATGGATTTGTGGTGGACACGTATGCGCGGTTGCTGCCGTCGGCGGATCTGGTGATCAATCTGACCCCGGATAAACAGCATACATCGGTTATCAATGCGGTCATGCCGTTGATGAAAAAAAATGCCTGCCTGTCGTATTCCCATGGATTCAATATTGTGGAAGAAGGCATGAAGATCCGAGAGGACCTGACCGTGATCATGGTGGCACCCAAATCACCCGGAACCGAAGTCAGGGAAGAATACAAACGCGGATTCGGTGTTCCCACACTGATTGCGGTCCATCGGGAAAACGATCCCAGAGGAGAGGGTCTGGAACTGGCAAAGGCGTACGCAGCAGCCACAGGCGGCCACAAGGCCGGGGTTCTGGAATCGTCGTTTGTGGCAGAGGTGAAATCAGATCTGATGGGCGAACAGACCATTTTGTGCGGTATGCTTCAGGCCGGTTCTTTGCTTTGCTTTGACAAGATGATTGAAAAAGGCATGGATGAAGGCGATGCATCCCGGTTGGTTCAGTTCGGATGGGAAACGATCACCGAAGCCCTGAAACACGGGGGCATCACCAATATGATGGATCGGTTGTCCAATCCGGCCAAAATCCGTGCCCATGAGTTGAGCGAGCAGCTCAAACAGATTCTGATCCCGTTGTTCAACCGGCATATGGATGACATCATGTCGGGCCATTTTTCAAAAACCATGATGAAGGACTGGGCCAATGATGATGCGGATCTGCTCCGGTGGCGGGCACAGACTGCAGACACGCCCTTTGAAAAAGCGGTGTCCCGGCAGGAAGAGATCCCGGAACAGGCATATTTTGACCATGGAATTCTCATGGTGGCCATGATCAAGGCCGGGGTGGAGCTGGCTTATGACTCCATGGTCGCTGCCGGCATTGTAGAGGAATCCGCCTATTATGAATCCCTGCACGAAGTGCCGTTGATTGCCAATCTCATCGCCCGCAAGAAATTGTATGAGATGAACGTGGTGATTTCCGATACCGCGGAATACGGGTGTTATCTGTTCAGCCACAGTGCGGTTCCCATGCTCAAAGAATTCATGACGTCCATTGATACCGATGTCATCGGCAAAGGGCTCGATGTTCAAGACACAGGGGTGGACAACATTCGTCTCATTCAGGTGAACGAAGCCATCCGGTCCACGTCCGTGGAACAGGTGGGTAAAAAACTGCGGGGTTATATGGGCGGCATGAGATCCATTTTCTGATAATGACATTCAACCGGCGATTTCAGGCATGTAAACTGGCGCCTGGTTGTCACGCAGCTGCCGGCCTGCGCATCGGTGCGTATACAAGGGTGGTCGGGCTGACAGTCGTCGTGCTCCTGGTTCTCACGCTGGTTTTCGGCAGCAGTTTACTCGTCCTTTTCCCCAAGGCCGTTTTGGGCGGGTTTTTACTTTTACTGGGACTGTTTTTCATTTCCGACTGGCTTGTCGATACAGCCAAAAAAATGCTGGCAGTGCAGGGCAAAAAAGCGGCTTTTTACAGTCTCAATGGTTATATTTTCTTCGGTTCAGTCACCGGTCTGATCAATCACATCACTTTCGCGGTGAAAGATGCCGGGTTTGAATCCGTCGAGCTGGTAATCCTTGATTTTGAAGCTGTAAACGGGTATGACATCTCCTCGGTGAACAACTTTATTCAAATGGAGAAAATGTCATGCAGATTGTCACCAGTCATGTCAATGCCGATTTTGATGCCCTGGCCTCCATGGTGGCCGGGACATGCCTTTATCCCGGTGCCCGGGGGGTACTGCCGTCCCAGGTCATGTCCGGTGTCAGACAGTTTCTGTCCATCCACCAGGACCTGTTCCGGCTCATTCCCAGAAAAGGACTGGACCTGGATGCGGTGAACTCCCTGATCGTGGTGGACACCAACAACTGGAAACGTCTGGACCGAATGGATACCTTGATGGACAGGCAGGGGCTTGAGATTATCAGTTGGGATCACCATATGGCCGGTACTACCATTGTGTCGGATATCGAACACAGAGAAGAGGTCGGAGCCACCATTACGTTGCTTCTGGAAGAGATGGAGCGGCAGCAGACACCGTTCACTCCCATGCAGGCCACCTTGTTCCTGCTGGGGATCTACGATGACACCGGTTGTCTGACATTTTCATCGGCTACTTCCAGAGAAGCCAGAATGACGGCGTTTCTGCTTGAAAACGGGGCGGATCTGAATATGGTTTCTTCATTTTTATCCAATACCATGGATGAGTCCCATACCCGGGTGTTTTCAGATATGCTGGCTCAGGCGGAGATGTTGACGTTGGGAGGGATTCAAATCGGTATCTGTGCCATACCCGTCCAAAGCGGGTTGACCATGCTGGCGTCTCTGGTGGAAAAATACAAGGAATTCAAAGGGCTGGATGCGGCGTTCGGTCTATTTTGGACGGATCAGAGCAAGGCCATGATCATCGGTCGATCCAATCCCGCTGCAATGGATGTGGGAACGGTGGTACGGGCACTGGGCGGGGGCGGACATCCCGGAGCCGGTTCCGCCGTGGTGAAAGGCGATGACCTGGAACGAATCACCGAAAAAATCAAAAACCTGATCCGGGAAGCCGGCAGCAAACCGTCTATGGTCAAGGAAATCATGCTCGATGCCGGCCGATTCATTGTCCGGGCGGATCAAACCGTTGCCGAAGCCGGGGAAGTTATGACGCGCACCCGGACCCGTGCGCTGCTGGTCTGTGAAAAAGACCGGTTTCTGGGATTGATACCGGAATCCGCCGTAGCGCGTGCCCGGAAAAAAAATCGCCTTACAATCCCGGTCAAAGGGATGGTCAAGCCGGATGTGCCGGTGATTGGACCGGAGGATGATACCCGGACTGCCGCAGCACGGATGGATCAGTCACTGGAAGGGATGCTGCCGGTACTGGCGCAGGGCCGGGTTGCAGGGATTCTGACCCGCGGCAGCCTGGTTCTCCACATGTATGAGATGTGAAGCGACGATCGAAACGACAGGTGTCAACTGAGTGACACAAGGTGTTTGGATATTTCCGGGGACTGCAGAATGATTTCCTGTTCGTCCAGAATCTGATCCAGGATCCGGCCGTCGGTGTAGGGGTTCATGATCACGGATCGAAGGACCACGGCCGTGTGTGCATCATCCGGGTGGAGTTTCAGGCAGGTGCGGGATACAAAACTTTTACCGGCTTCCCGCTGGATGCGCTGTAAATCGATGTTGATTCTGTCCAGGCAGGCATCTATGGCCCGCCGTCGGGCCGGTGTCACAGCTTGATCCATCTGTGGTTTCAACTCCCCGGGGATGGCCCGGTAGGTGAGGATGTTGAGTACCGGTTCCGTGACCAGCTGGAACCGGTCCCGTTCCCTGATTTTTTCGGCGAACAGCCGGGCCGTGTCGATACCGTGTTCGATCATCAGCGCATACCCCCGGGAACCCATGATTTTCAGGGCACTGTCCAGGATCAGGGAGCTGGCTTCCCGGGAACCTTCCAGGGTTTTGATGCCTAAGTCCACGGAGCCTTTCCGATTGACATATCCGGCATGATAAATGATCCGGTCCAGCGCGGTGGGGTCCTTGAAGTAAACCATGCCGGCACTCATGGGCATATAGAATTGTTTGTGGCAGTCAATGGTGACGGAATCCGCTTGCTTGATGCCTTCGAGCAGGCCGGCATATTTATCCGACAGCATCACGGGTCCCCCCCAGGCCGCATCCACATGAAAATGAATCCCATGGGTCTGGCACAGGCGTGCCATGTCGGGCAGCGGGTCGATGGTGCCGGTTTCCGTGGCACCGGCAATTCCTACAATGGCGGCAACCCGGATGGTTGTATTTTGTGCAAATGCCTCGACCTGCCGGGTCAGTTCCGTCATGTCGATCCGGTGATGCGGGGTCACCCGGACAGGGATGACATTCTTGTTGCCGATACCCAGAATGCCGCCGGCTTTTTTCAAGGAATAATGCCCCCGTTCCGACACCAGCACCACCAGACGTTCCAGATCATGGGCCTTCATGGCCGATGCCATGCCGTCCTGCTCCACACCGGCAAAGTTGCCGGTTGCCGGGAGACACCGGTTTCTTGCCACCCACAGGGCCGTGATATTGGCCGTGGTGCCGCCGTTGGTGAACAGGCCCAGACAGGTGTCTGCATTCTGGACGTGACCGTCGTAAAATGCCTGCTCCCGATTGTAGATCATGCGGTGTATCTTGGCCAGAACCTGTTTTTCCAGAACAGACAGTACCTTGGAGGTTTCCAGTTTGATCAGGTTCTGGTTCAGGGCTGCGGTAATCGCTTTGAGGTGAACCATGAAAAACGGAATGGCCGAGGTCATGTGGCCGATGAAATAAGGGGAGGCCACATTCACGGCCCGGGGGGCGATCTGGTTGATGATGTCTTTGATGACATCTGCCAGTTTTTTTTCCGGTTCCCGGTGGATGGTGGTATCGGTATAGGATCGTGCCAGGGTCGCCAGGGGGATGGCTTCGGTCACCCCCACATGGCTGTTGAGGAACTCATGGAGACCGAACAGGATCTGCTCCATGTATTTGATCAGGGTCTGCCGGCTTTTTTCATCCTCGGGCCGGATAAAGACCCGGTGGAGGGTCTGCCACTCCGCCACCAGGTCTGAAGGAACGTTTCCGGGGGGTATCATATCATTCATAGGGGCGGGTACGTCTCAGTAAACCGCAGACTCTCCCAGCTCGAATCCAAGATCCAGGGCGGTTTTGTTCATTTCCATGAAATCTTTGGGAATGGTGGTCTCCAGCACCTTGAGGATCGACTCTCCCCGGACCAGGCCGGTCGCACCCAACAGGGCCCCCAGCATGCAGATATTGAACACGATGGGTTTGCCGATTTTCTCCATGACCGTGTCATACATGGGCAAAGCGATGTGTTTGGCATCCACCTTTTTTTCAATGGACACGAACTTGCTGTCCACCATCAGCAGTCCGCCGGGCCGGATGATCCCTGAAAAGGTATTGTAGCTTTCCTGGGTCAGGCTCACCAGAATATTGGGCTGGACCACCTTGGGAAAATAGATGTCTGATTCAGATATCAACACATCGCTTCTCGTGGCACCGCCCCGGGCCGCGGCGCCATAACTCTGGGACTGGGTGGCGTTTTTACCTTCGAATATCACCGCCGACTTGGCAAGGATGATGGCTGCCGTAATCACCCCCTGGCCGCCGGATCCGGAAAAAACCAGTCTTGAACGTTCCATTATGCGTTTCCTTTCATTGCGGTCTCGATGATGTGGTCATAGGCCGCGCAATATTCCATTTTCTGAGTGTCGTCTACAAAAATGCCCCGCTGGATCAGAGTCGGGTTGGCTTCCAGTTTTTTGGATCCGATTTTGACGGTATTGGTTTTGTATGCCTCCATCATCTGGACCGCATCCCCTTCTTTGTTTTTCCGTCCGAAATAGGTGGGACACTGGGTCAGGATCTCCACCACGGAAAATCCTTTGTGGGCAATGGCCTTTTTCAGAAGATCCTTGCATTCGGTGGCATGGAACACGGTGGACCTTGCCACGAAACTGGCGCCCGCGCTCCTGGCCAGTTCCACCACGTCAAACTGGTTGTCAATGGTGGTGTAGGGAGCGGTGGTGGCTTTTTTGCCAAGACCGGACAAAGGAGAAAATTGTCCCCCTGTCATGCCGTAGATCCGGTTGTTCATGACAATGGCCGTGATATCGATGTTTCGTCTGGCCGCATGGATGAAGTGATTGCCGCCGATGGCCAGGGCATCGCCATCCCCCATGGGTACAATGGCCGTGATGCCGGGTTTGGCCAGTTTGACACCCGTGGCAAAAGTCAAAGCCCGGCCATGGATGGTGTGCAGGGAGTGAAAATCCACATACCCGGAGATCCGGGAGGAACACCCGATCCCTGAGGTCATGACGATTTCGTTTTTATCCAGTTCCAGTTCATGTACGGCCCGGAGCAGAGATCCCAGGACAATGCCGTGGCCGCAGCCCGGGCACCAGATATGGGGGAAAAACCGGCTTCGTATGTAATGTTTGAAATCAAATTCTTTCGTGGTCATGTTACACCCCCTTTCCCTGGATCATGCGTAAAATGGTTTTGATATCGGTGGGTGAGATCAGCTGGCCGTCGATGCGGTTGGCCAGAAAGACGTTGTTGGGATTGTCCACCGCACTTTTCACCTGGGTGATCACCTGTCCCATGTTCATTTCCACCACCAGCACCGCTTTGGCATTGGCGCATTTCTCCCGGACCATGTCCGTGGGAAACGGCCACAGGGTCTGAAGCTCCAGCACCCCGATCTTCACGCCCCTGGCCCGGCGGTTTTTGGCAATGTGAATGGCGGACCGGGCCGATGAGCCGTAGGACACCAGGATATAGTCGGCATCGTCCAGCCAGTATTCTTTGTGCAGGGTCATGCTGTTGACATTGTTTTCAATTTTGTCCACCAGGTGGCGCAAAAGTTCACTGACCACTTTGGGGTTGTTGTTGGGAAATCCCCACATGTCATGGAACAGTCCGGTGACATTGTACCGGTGCTCGGCACCGAAATCGGACATGGGTAACCGACCGTCTTCCCGGGGCAGATACGGATGGTAATCCACCCCTTTGGAAACCGACGTGCGCAGCCGGCTCACCACCGGAATGTCATCGATTTCCGGGATGGTGAGTTTTTCCCGCATATGACCCACCACCTCGTCCAGAAGAATGATGACCGGTGTCCGGTAGGTCTCCGCCAGATTGAACGCTTCCACCGTGATTTTGAACACATCCTGGTTGTTGGACGCGGTCAGGGCGATGATGGCGTGATCCCCGTGGGTACCCCATCTGGCCTGGTTGACGTCCCCCTGGCTGACATGGGTGGGATTGCCTGTGGACGGTCCGCCCCGCTGGACATTGGCAATGACACAGGGGATCTCCGCCATGCAGGCATACCCTAAAGCCTCCTGTTTCAGAGAAAACCCGGGTCCGGATGTGGCGGTCATCACTTTTTTTCCGGTGAGAGATGCCCCGAGAATGGCCCCCATGGACGCGATTTCATCTTCCATCTGGATGAATTTTCCGCCCTGCCGGGGGAGTCGTTCAGACAAATGCTCCGCAATTTCCGTGGACGGGGTGATGGGGTATCCGGCGAAAAAATTAAGGCCCGCGTACAGGGCCCCTTCCACACAGGCTTCATTCCCCTGGACAAATCTGATGTTATCGTTCTGAGTCATTTTCCCCTTCCTGAATTTCTTGTATTTGTATTGCCAGATCAGGGCAACGAAGTTCACACAACTTGCAGGCGATGCAATCTTCGGGTCGAACTGCCCGGGCGTTGCCGTTCGTGTCCAGTTCCAGTACCTGTTTGGGACAGAAATGAACACAGATACCACATCCTTTGCACCAGTGGGTATCGATTACATGGATGACTGATTTGCCTTTTGCCATAATTTCCTCATTAGTAAGTGATGCATATCCAAAAAATCAAGGGCTTCATAATGTGATTTGGATGGGATTGTCAAGGATTCCTCATAAAAAAAAACCGAACTGATTATCAAAGAAAAATCAAAAAAAATCAAGGATAAAACGTCCTATGATCCTGAAACTTCAGATAAATTGTATATTTTTGAAATGGTTGGGCCAATCAAGCCCGGCAGGACAACCAGCCCGGTTCACGTTCTTGGATTTATCCAGAGGGTCGGGTTTCGTCAAAAAAACAGGAATCCGGTTTGTACAAAAAACCGTGGCCATGGTATAAAAGATGAATCATGACACAGACAGATATGCCCCGGATCAGCGTGATAATTCCCAGCTTCAATCGGGCATGGACCCTGGCCCGGGCCGTGGATTCGGTTTTGGCCCAGAGCCTTGCGCCTGAAGAGATCATTGTGGTGGATGACGGTTCCACCGATCACACCCCCGAGGTGCTGGCCGCTTACGAGGACAGCATTCGAGTTCTGATTCAGCCCAACAAAGGGGTGAGCAGTGCCCGGAATCTGGGGATTTGTCACAGTACCGGAGAATGGGTGGCGTTACTGGATTCCGATGATCAATGGAAACCGGAAAAACTGGCATGCCAGGCCGCTTTTTTTACGGCCCGCCCCGAGGCCATGATCTGTCAGACCGAGGAGATCTGGATCCGTAACGGGGTCCGGGTGAATCCCGGAAAAAAACACAAAAAACCCTCGGGCCTGATTTTTGCGCCGTCCCTTCACCTGTGTCTGGTCAGTCCGTCCGCGGTGATGATCAAAAAAAAACTGTTTGAACGCAAAGGGATGTTCAGGCAGGATTTCCCTGTGTGCGAGGATTATGATTTCTGGCTGCGGGTCAGTATGGATACCCCGATTCATCTGATCGATGCGGCTTTGACCGTCAAGTATGGCGGGCATGCGGATCAGCTTTCCAGGCGGCATTCCCAGGATCGGTTTCGCATTGAAGCGATCCGTGATCTGATTCGATCCGGCGCATTGTCGGACGATCAGCAACAGGCGGCAGTGTCTGTACTCAAAGAAAAATGCCGGATTTACGGCAATGGCTGTGCCAAAAGAGATAAAAAAGAGGAGGCACAGACGTATCTGGCACTCTACCATCAATTGGAAAAGGAGATTTCAAATGAATGACGTAGTTCCTGACTTCAGAGATCTGTCCAGGCAGGACAAGGGCCGGTTGATGATGGATATGATGTTCCGAATGATGATGCATTACGGATTCTGGTTTGCCGAAGTCCGGCATCAGATGGGGATGGATGCGGCACTGGATATGATGGATGCCGTGATGCCCCGGGGCACCGACATTTCCATGAAACGCATGGCCGATATTCTGGATTTCGAGTTGAAAGACGGGATGCCCGAAGCGGTGGCGGACATGGAAGAAGATCGGATGAATGAACTGCTCGAGGGGCTGGCCAAAAACTGGCTGGTCATGGACGGGGTCTGGTTCCAGGCCGTGGAAAAAGCCCGGGGTATGAATGATGCCAAGCGGTGCAATGATTCCTGCTGGGGCATGTTTTCTCCGTATGAAGCCCATGCCGTCAAACGGTTTTTACGTCTGGGAAACAGGCCGGGGCTGGACGGCCTTAAAAAAGCCCTGGGTTTCAGAATGTATTCTTTCATCAATACGCAATCAATTGTTGACGAAAGTCCCAAAAGTTTTGTATTTCAGATGAATGAGTGCCGGGTCCAGGCAGCCAGAAAACGCAAAAATCTGCCGGACTATCCATGCAAATCTGCCGGACTGGTTGAATACTCCTATTTTGCATCGGCATTTGATCCGAATATCAAAACAACTTGTATCGGTTGTCCCCCGGATGCCCATCCGGAGGAATGGTTTTGTGCATGGCGGTTCAGTGTGGAATCGTCCGCCATCAAAATGTAAGTTGAGCCAATGAATGAACCTATGAATATGGAAGGATTTCTATTATGGGAGCCACATCCGACAATATCCAGACCCTGAAGGACAAAGAAAAGGAAATTTTGAAAATGGGGGGAGACGCCGCATTGGAAAAGCGGCGGGAACAGGGGAGACTCAATGCCAGAGAGCGGCTGGACTGTCTGTTTGACAACGGCAGCTTCCGGGAACTGGATATGTTTGTGACCCACCGGTGTACCAATTTCGGTATGGAAAAAAAGGATATTCCGGCGGACGGGGTGGTGACCGGCCACGGCAGAGTGGATGGCCGGATCGTGTTTGCCTATGCCCAGGATTTCACGGCCCGGGCCGGGTCCCTGGGCGAGATGCAGGCCAAAAAGATCTGCAAGGTCATGGACATGGCGCTCAAATCCGGGGCACCGGTTATCGGCATGAATGATTCCGGCGGAGCCCGGATTCAGGAAGGCATCGATGCCCTGTCCGGATATGGAGAGATTTTTTTCAGAAATTCCGCATGTTCCGGGGTGATCCCCCAGATTTCCGCCATCATGGGGCCCACGGCCGGCGGGGCCGTATATTCTCCGGCCATGACCGATTTTGTGTTCATGGTGAAAAAAAGTGCGTACATGTTCATCACCGGACCCAATGTGATCAAGGCGGTGACCGGCGAAGAGATCTCTTTTGAAGATCTGGGCGGGGCCATGACCCACAACGAAAAATCCGGCGTGGCCCAGTTCGCCTGTGAATCCGATGAAGACTGCATCGAGCAGATAAAAACCCTGCTGTCCTATCTGCCTGCCAACAATATGGAAGATCCGCCCCTGGTGCCGCCCGAGGACGATCCCGCCCGCATGGATCCGGCCCTGGATACCCTGATTCCGGACAATCCCAACCGGGCCTATGACATGAAAACCGTGATCCGGTCCATTGTGGATGACGGCGTGTTTTTCGAACCCCACCAGTATTATGCCAAAAACATCGTGATCTGTTTTGCCCGGCTCAACGGCCGGTCCATCGGCATCATCGCCAATCAGCCCAATCACCTGGCCGGGTGCCTGGACATCAATGCGTCGGACAAGGCCACCCGGTTCATCCGGTTCTGTGACGCCTTTAACATCCCCATGCTCACCATTGCGGACGTTCCCGGATATCTGCCCGGCTCCACACAGGAATGGGGCGGTATCATCCGCCACGGTGCCAAGCTGCTGTGGTGCTATTCCGAGGCCACCGTGCCCAAACTGCTGCTGATCACCCGCAAGGATTACGGCGGCTCCTACCTGGCCATGTGTTC
>JAABUD010000001.1 GCA_011389555.1 Desulfotignum sp.
AGGACCCCCTCGTGTTCCATGCGGAATCCGGTGTCGGCCAGTATTTTCAACGCCGCCTCATGAATGGCCATGGCCTGTTTTTTATTAAAGACTTTCAAACGGGGTTGGAAAGTGGGTACATCATGTAACATAACAGTTTTCTCCCTTTAGTAGTATGGTGTTTGGGACATCTTGTGCAGTATGCGGAAAGCATGTAAATAATTTTGTTGTGGGATTTACACAGCAAAATATTTCTTATTCAAAATATATTACAACAAAATATCATCGATGGGGGGGTGTTGTCAAGGCAATGGGGGGTAAAAAATTTTGCGGTTAAATATTTCCGTTGGGCACCGACATGTCATCTTCTGATTCGATGAGGTGCAGCGGCGGGTTCGGAAGGGGGGAGGCCGGATCTGCCTGGGCCAGCATGTCTACTAACAGTTCAAGTCCCCACATGAGCAGAGAAATGTCCCGGGAATCCATTTTTTCCAGTTTTTCCATAAACCGGTGATGGATGGGCGTGGGGGCGCTTTCAAGAAAATCCAGCCCGTCCCGGGTGATTTCCACATGAACCTGGCGCCGGTCTTTGCTGATTCTCACCCGCTGGACCAGTTTCCGGCGCTCCAGGCGGTCGATAATGCCGGTGACCGTGGAATTGTTGATGAAAACAATCTGGGTCAATGCGCCGATGGCAATGGGTCCGTGTTCAGCAATTTCATTGAGGCAGATCAGCTGGGGCAGTGTGATTTTGTATTTTTCCTGGAGCTGTTTGGAGTGACGGGACATTTCCTGGATAATCTGGCGCAGCCGCATCATGATCTGCATACTGATTTTTTCTTCCATAGTCAAACGCCTTTAAAACAATATCTTTTGTCAAAAATTACCATGGGTCGTTTTGCAACAGCCCATCTCATCATGACGGCCGGCAAGGGTCATGATGGGATCTGCCGGGCACGGTTCCGCAGGGTCAACCGTTTCATTCAGCATCTCCTGTTAGAACCTGATTCCGTCATTTTAAAGAAACAATGAAAATTGTCAATTAAATTAAACCGTATAAACAAAACGAATGAACCCTGTTTTTTTTAATTGACAAAAAACAGGATTTGGATTGAAAGCCAAAGTTGTGATATAGGACACTTTTGCACGCATGGAATCAGAGTGAAAAGGAGCCGTCATGCCGAGAATTTTCGAGGCTGCGTTGTTGAGTCCGAAACCTTTTGTGGTGCCCCCCGGGCAAAGACCATCAGAAGAAAAAGGGATATGCCGGCAAAGCGTTGGCAAAATCCCGTCAGGTGCTGGATGGATTTCGGATTCCCGGGATTGAGATCGGCACATTGCCATGGCTGTTCCGGGTTTGTCATTCCTGTCTGTGAATCAACCATGGATCTGGCCTGGTGCCTGTATGGGCAGGGCCGGTTTCCTGAATACGCCTGGGTCCTGGCCGATGTTCAGACCCGGGCCAGGGGAAGACAGGGCCGGGTCTGGGTGTCTGAACCCGGCAGCCTGGCCGTCACCCTGAGACTGCCGGACACGGCCGCAGGCCTGGGTCCGCTGTTGTCCATGGCCATCGCGCTGCCCCTGGTGCAGGCAATGGCGGACCTGAATGTGTTAGCCGCGGTCAAATGGCCCAACGATATCCTGGTCAATGACCGAAAGGCCGGGGGCATACTGGTTGAAGAAAAACAGGGCGTTGTCATGGCCGGGATCGGGATGAATATCCGGAATACGCCTGAAAACAGTATCGATGAAAAGTTTTTTCATCTGCCGGCTGGATGTTTGAGCCATTCCGGTGTAGACTTGACACTTTTCGACCTGTGGGGATGTTTTCTGGAAAAGATCCTGGATCGACTCTCTGCCTTGACAGCAGATCCAGCCGCCGTCGTCCGGGAAGTGAATGCGGTTCTGGCATGGAAAAACGACACCGTGGTGCTGGAACATACCGGCATCCGGGATGGTCCTGCCATTGTTCTGGGGGTGGATTTGCAGGGCCGGCTCGAAATCAGGACAACAACAGGTATCACGCACATTCATTCAGGAACCATTTATCCCAGGGTAACATGATTTATGTATCAAGGAGCAGGATATGGAAGCAAAAACATTTGAACAGGTGGTCGGGGAAACAAAGGGTAGAAAAATTCTGGTGGCCAACCGGGGAATTACGGCCCGGCGGATTATCCGTTCCATCAGAGAGGAACTCATGGCCGTTCCGGTCCTGACGGTGACCGATGTGGACAAAACCGCCCCATTCACGTCAGGCGCCCAGGAACTGATTCTTTTAGGGGACAATCCCCGGGCATACCTGGATATCGATCTTGTGTTGAAACTGGCCAAAGAACAGGACGTGGTGGCCGTGCATCCCGGATGGGGGTTTGCCTCTGAAGATGCCGGTTTTCCCAGAAAATGTGCGGACAATGGCATTTTGTTCATCGGTCCACCCACGGAGCCCATGACGCTTCTGGGAAACAAGGTAAAGGTCAGAGAGCTGGCCCGGAAGTTGAACGTGCCCGTGGTTCCGGGGTCTCTGGATGCCGTGGAGCTCGCGGAAGCCAGGGAGACCGCCCTGGAGATGGGGCTGCCCGTCATGCTCAAGGCGGAAGGCGGCGGCGGGGGCCGGGGGATTTATGAAATCTATGATATGGATCAACTGGAAACCGCGTTTTCCAAGGCCGCGGTCCTGGCCCAGGCCTCTTTCGGCAATCCCAGAATCTATGTGGAAAAACTGCTCACATCGGTGCGGCACATCGAAATCCAGGTCATTGCCGATCAGCACGGCAATGTCTTCGCCTTTGACGAGCGGGACTGCACGGTGCAGCGCAACCACCAGAAACTGGTGGAGATCACCCCCTCGCCCTGGCCGAAGATGACCGAAGACCTGCGGCAGCGGCTCAAGGAATATGCCAAAGCCCTGGTCACGGCGGTGGGATACTACTCCCTGGCCACGGTGGAGTTTCTGGTGGATGAAGACCAGAATCCCTATCTCATCGAGGTGAACACCCGGCTTCAGGTGGAACACGGCATCACCGAATGCCGGTACGGCATCGACCTGGTGGAGGAGCAGATTGCGGTGGCGTTCGGATCCACGCTGCGGTTCACGGAAGAGAAAACCCGGCCTGTGGCCCATGCCCTCCAGGTACGCATCAATTGCGAAGACCCCAGAAACGATTTTGCCCCCAATGCCGGCCATATCGTCCGGTATATCTCCCCGGGAGGTCCCGGGGTCCGTCTGGATACCTGTATTGCCGGCGGATATGAATTTCCTTCCAACTACGATTCCGCGGCCTCGCTGCTCATCGCCCACGGCGACACCTGGGAAAAGACCCTGGCGGTGATGAACCGGGCGTTAAAGGAATATGTCATCGGCGGACTGAAAACCACCATTCCGTTTCACCAGAAAATCATCATGGATCCGGTATTCAGATCCGGCATGTATGATACCCGGTTTGTGGAGAAAACACCGCTTCTGATGCGGTATCATGACAGTGAGTCGGAAGCGTTGCGCCTGTCACGGCTGATGGCGGAAATTTCCGCCATGGGGTACAATCCTCATGTGCAGCTGTCCGACTATCGGGGTGTTTCAGACAAACGGGTGGGAGAGTTCAACCCGGTGCTGCCGCCACTGCCTTCGTTGCCGTCCTCCGGTCCATATCCCCGGGGCGACCGAAAGGCGCTGATCGATTATGTCCGGGATTCCGGGAGGGTCCATTTTTCAGACACCACGGCCCGGGATATCACCCAGTCCAACTCCGGAAACCGGTTCCGCCTGGCTGAAGACCGGCTGATGGGGCCGTACCTGGACCGGTGCGGATTTTTCTCCCTGGAAAACGGAGGCGGAGCCCATTTCCATGTGGCCATGATGGCCAACATGACCTATCCGTTCAATGAAGCCAGGATGTGGAACCAGTTCGCGCCCCTGACACCCAAGCAGATTCTGGTGCGTTCCACCAACCTGCTGGGGTACAAGCCGCAGCCCGGGAATCTGATGCAGTTCACCAGTGAATTTATCTGTGAGCACCATGATATTGTCCGGTGTTTTGATTTTCTCAATCATGTCGATAACATGCGGCCCCTGGCCGAGGTGGTGATGAACTCCCGGGCCAATGTGTGGCAGCCGGCCGTGTCTTTGTCCTGGGCCAAAGGGTTTGATGTGAATCACTACATGGGGGTGGTGGAAGCGATCGTCCGGCAGGCGGCGGATGCAGCCGGGGTGTCGGAAAAGAGCGCCTGCTCCCTGTTCATTCTCGGACTCAAGGACATGGCCGGGGTCTGTCCGCCCCGGTTCATCAGCGCTCTGGTGACAGCGATCCGCAACCAGTATCCGGATCTGGTACTTCATTATCACCGTCACTGCACGGATGGATTGTTCGTCCCGGCAGTCGGGGCCGCGGCCAAGGCCGGGGCCCATATCGTGGATACGGCCATCGGCGCTGCCGTTCGCTGGTACGGCCAGGGAGAGGTATTGTCCACAGCAGCCTACATGGAAGAAGAGCTGGGACTGACACTTTGTCTGGACAAGGACATGATCCGGCACTGCAATTTTGTCCTCAAACAGATCATGCCCTGGTATGACCGGTATACATCTCCCTATTTCCAGGGGATCGACCATGACGTGATTCATCATGGCATGCCCGGCGGAGCCACCTCCTCCTCCCAGGAAGGGGCCATGAAGCAGGGATACATTCATCTGCTGCCCCAGATGCTCAAATTTCTGGCCGGTACCCGGCAGATCATCAAATATCACGATGTCACACCGGGATCCCAGATTACCTGGAACACGGCGTTTCTGGCCGTGACCACCGCCTATCAGCGGGGAGGGGAAGAGGAGGTGGATCATTTGCTCTGGGTGCTGGATTCCGTGATTGCCACGCCGGAAGACCAGCTGGATGATACACTCAAAGAGGAACGCTTGATTCTGTATAAAGACAGCAATGATGCATTCAAAGATCTGCTGCTGGGCAGATTCGGGCGCCTTCCCCTGGGATTTCCACCGGACTGGGTCTATGAAAGTGCGTTTGGAAAAACCAGTTCAAAAGCCCTGTCCGATCGAACCGAATCCTCCCCAATGGACGGACTGCCGCCGATGGAGATTGAAGCGGAAAAACAGGCCCTGGAAAAACAGATCAACCGGATGGCCACGCCGGAAGAACTGATCATGTATCTGAACCATCCCGGAGATGCGTTGAAAACCATCCTGTTCCGTCAGGAATTCGGCAATCCCAACCGGGTGCCCCTGGATGTGTGGTTCGAAGGGCTGGTGCCGGGCCGGGAATTGTTTTTCACCGATACGCAAGGCAAACCCCATGCCATGAAAATTCTGGGGATCGAGTCCCCGGATGACAAGGGTCTGGCCGTGGTGCGGTACACCCTGGATGCAGAGGTGTTCATCCACACGGTCAAGGTGGCCGATGCCGCAGCGACTGCTGCGGATGCCCTCCAGATGGCGGATCCGAACAACCCGCACCATGTGGCCGCACCGTCCAACGGAGATCTGTGGATCATGTATGTCAAACCCGGAGATATGGTCCAGGCGGGAGAAGAACTGTTCAACATCACCATCATGAAACAGGAAAAAGCCGTGGTGTCTCCCGTGGAAGGGATTGTCGAAAGTGTTCTCAAAGCCGCGGATTACAAATTCGACAAGAAAATGGTGCCCGTGAAAAAAGGGGAACTGCTGGTGAAACTGGGCCCGGTGCCCAGAAAATGCACTGCCTGCGATACCCCGTTCGCAGACAAAGGGTACAAATTCTGTCCCCAGTGCGGGGAAACGATCTGACAGCGAACTAAAAGGTCAACGTGACCGTGGTGCCTCCGGAATTCAGACAGTCATCCGGCGTTTCGCAGAAGGTGCAGCGCCGGATGTCTCCGGGGCAGATGTCGGTGTCGGCCGGAATAAAGGTGCACCGGGTGGAGTCGATGTCCAGGGTGAAATGAAACCGTTCGGAAAACAGCTTGATGCGCAGCAGATCAAACCCCCGGCCTCCGGCATTGAACTCGAAAGGCTGCTTGGTGGTGTATTCGCTTGAGTCCGGCGGGGTGAAATAGTTCTCAAAAATCAACCGCAGTTTTTCTTTGGTAAACCCGATGCCGTAATCTTTGATCATCAGAACCGGGTGATGGTTCCGGGTCAGGACGCGGACCTCGATCTTTCCGCCGTCCGGGGTGTATTCCACCGCATTTTTGATCAGGCCGGTGACAATGATGTCCAGGATTTCTTCCGGCATGCGGATGGGATCGGTTTTTTCCAGACCGGTTTCCAGGAGGAGGCGGCGAAAGGCGAAATCCGGAGACAGGCGTTTCAGAAGCCGGGTCAAGTACAGATCCGGAGAAATGGTCTGAAGGGTCAGCCGGTCCGGGCCGAAAATGGATTCCACTGCCTGCCGCACCGCAGTCAACACTTGTGTATCTCCGTTTTGTCCCGGATCCCCTGCACTGGTTTGGGTGAGCAGTGCCAGCTCATCCACGCTGGCATCGATGAGCCGGGTCAGGATATGATAGGCGGTAAACTGTTTTTTCCTGAGCAGGTCTTCCACCTCGAACTGTATTTCCAGAATCCGTTTCAGATTGCGCCGGGCCCGTTCGATAATGGTTTCGATTTTTTCATCGCACCCTCCTTTGGCCGCCAGATTTCTGCCCAGCAGCTTCATGGCGGCATCCACCACGGACACCGGGGTCTTGAGTTCATGGGCCAGGTGGTTGATGACCTTGTCCTTGGCCTGATTCAGGGTCTTGAGGTCTGCATAGGACTGTTCCAGTTCCTCGTGGATCCGGGTGTTTTCAATGGGCAGGGCCACGGTGCTGGCCACCATCATCAACTGGTCCGTGTCCGTATCGTCGAACGGGCCCTGGAGCTTGTTGACCACCGATACCACGCCGATGACCCGGTCCTTGAGCCGGATGGGCACGGACAGCATGTTTTTGGCCACCAGGTCGGTTTCCTCGTCCACCCGCCGCAGGTAGAAATCACACTGGGAGATATCCGGAATCAACAGGGGTTTGCCGGTTTTGTAGACATGGCCGGACACCCCCTGGTCCGCCGGAAACCGGAGTTTCTTGAATTTTTTACCGGAGGCCGCATCCTTGAACCGGGCCGTAAAAAAATACAGTTCATCCGTTTCCCGGTCCGCCAGCAGGATGAACGCCCCTTCCACGTTCACCAGTTTCTGGATTTCCGCGGTGATGATGGCCACGAGATCCCCCAGCTTGTGATAGGTGTGCAGGGCGTTGGAGATATCGAACATGATCCGGTTGGTCTTGGCCATGCGTTTTTCAAAGGTGATGTCCCGCAGAATCAGTACCTGGCCCATGGGGGTGTCGTCTTCATCGTACAGAATGGCGCCGTTGATCAGGATGTCCAGAAGCCGGCCGTCCCGGGTGTACCGCTGGGTTTGAAAATCCAGCACCGTGCGGTTTTCATACAGCTGCTTCATTCCCTGCCTGGCCTGTTCCAGCAGAGGGTCCGGAATGAACGGGATGTTTTTGCCCCGGATCTCTTTGAGCTTCCATCCAAACACCCGCTCAAACGCGGGGTTGACATATTCCACGGTATTGTTCAGGGAAAAGGCAAACACCGGGTCCGGCAGAAACCGGAGCAACATGTCCAGTCGTTTCTGGGCCATCCGGGTTTCCTTGGACAACTGCTGGACCGATTTTTTTGATTTCCGTGTTGCCATTTGTTTGTTCCTTTGTTCTGCCTGTCCGGTGATCGGCCCGTTCATGGGTTCAGTTGTCAAACAAACTGTATGTAAAAGGCAGCTGGGCCATTTCATGGGTCACCCGGAATCGGGTCGCATCCGTTTGAATCAGGTCGGCAGGTACAAGCAGGTATAAAAATTTTTCCTGGCTGGTGACCACGGGAAATCCATACGGCTCATTGGCGTGTTTCAACGGTTTTCCAGCAGCCAGGCGATGTTCCACAAACTCCTGGTGCTGTGCCAGGCGCCGGGCCGCCACCTGGCCGGCCAGGGGCTTCACCCCCCGGGCGGTCCTCTGGATGGCAGGGGTCAGATGGGTGTCCGTGTCAAATCCCGTACTGCTGCGGCCGGCGGCCATGGCTGCGGCCATAGTGGTCCCGGTGCCCATGAACGGGTCCAGCACCTGATCGCCTTTCACCGAAAACATATTGATCAGGCGATACGCCAGTTCAAAAGGAAAGGCGGCGCTGCGTTTTCTGTCCTGTGCATCGGCCAGGGCCTGGACCGTGCCTTTGAGATCAAACCACACATCGGAAAACCAGTGGTTGCGCTCTTCCCAGAAAATCGCGCTCTCCCGGCGCCGCTGCTTTTCTTCGGCGCCTTTGAATTCCCGTTTGCCGTGTTTTCTCAGGATCAGGATATATTCATGTTCCAGGGTGACATAGGCTCCGGCCGGGAGCATGCCCGATCCCATGAACTTGTTGGGGGCATTGGTCTGTTTCCGCCAGATGATGCAGGGCAGACTGGTGAATCCGATCTCCCGTGCGGCGGACAGGATCCTGGCATGGTTGGTGTACAAAGCGAAATGGGAGTCGATGGTCCGGGTGGCATCCCCGATATTGATGCAGGCAAACCCGCCGGGTTTGAGTACCCGGAAGCTTTCCTGCCACACCGGGTCCAGCACCCGGTGCATGACTTCGAACATTCCCGGACCGTCTTGTCTGGACAGACACGTTTTCACGGCGGAGTCCAGTTTTTGAAACAGGTCGTCCCACATCTCGATCATGGGGTAGGGAGGAGACGTCACCACCAGATCGATACTGTCGTCTGCCACTGCTGTCATGCAGCGGGCATCGGAAAAATGTATTAAATGGCCTGTCTTCATGGATCCATCGTCTCGTTTAATTGAAGCGGGTTCACTGAATGTAACTGAGCCGGGATCGGTTGTCAATGCATTGTGTGGCTTGCAATTGTCCGAGGGTGTGATTATAGTCGGACAGCAGTCGAAGAATACAGCAGACACAGGAGCGAGACATGGCCGTTGGATGGGCAAAAGACGGGGCGGTTCAAGAAGAGATCGATGCCGGTGTGGCAGATGCGGTGAACCGTGCCAGAAGCCGGCTGGGAAAAGGGGTCAGCAGGACCCATTGCGAGATGTGCGAAGACCCGATCCCTGAAGCAAGGCGCAACGCCCTGCCCGGGGTGCGGCTGTGCATCGGGTGCCAGTCGGAACTGGAGAAAACGGAGTCCGGAGGCAGTCTTTACAACCGCCGGGGCAGCAAAGACAGTCAGTTGAAGTGATCTGTCACATCCGGCGGTTGATCAGCACTGTCTTGTGCCGGATCACCAGAGCAGTGAGTGCCAGCAGCACTGCCAGTCCGGCCAGGGCCGGGGTGAAATCATGGAAGACGTCAAACACGAAACCGGCGGCAATGGGCGACAGGGCCGCTGGAATGTTGGCGGTGAACATCCACCCGTAAATCCGGGAAACATGACTGCTTCCCCAGCTCCTGGCGGCACTGGACACATAAATCACCAGAACCCCTCCATAGTTGAATCCCGTCAAAATGGCAAACACCCAGAATCCAGGGACGGATGCCGCCAGAAGCGGGGCCGCTGCCAGCACGGCCGCCTGGCAGATCAGGTTGGCCTGGATGGCGGAACCAGCCTGAATCCGGTCGAAGACCGTGCCCCAGATGACCCGGCCGGCGGCATTGGCCAGGGCAAACAGGGACACCGCAGTGATACCGATGGATGCGGCATGTCCAGTGCCCTGAAACATTTCCTTGAGATTGGCGTTTACGGCAAACCCGGCAGCCAGGCCCATGAACATGGCCAGATACAGCAGTTGAAAATGGGTATGCTTCAGCACCTGACC
>JAABUD010000002.1 GCA_011389555.1 Desulfotignum sp.
GATGTCCAGAATTTTTCTGTCATGGCCCATGGCTTTTTCCAGGGCAATGGCCCCTTGCTCCCCCAGGGCGGTGACCAGTTCCAGCTCATGGGCAGTCAGGGTGCGGGTGCCGGTGAAATAGACGGCCAGAAGTCCGGTGTAAGGGCCGGCAATGTCAAAAAAAAGTCCGGTCACGGAATTGATTTTTCTTTTTCCCAGCCGCTCCAGATCCGGGATCCGTTCATCTTCTCTGGCGTTGGGAATGACCACGCAGTTTTGTTTCCGGTGTTCGAATAGGGTCATAAGCGCTGCATAATCAATCTGCATAAGGCTTTTAAAGTCGAATCCATGAAAGATCTTTGTTTCAATGCATTGTTTTTCTGTGTTCAGTATCCAGAAGATACTGCCTTTGGCGGACAGGATTCGGGTGATGTTTTCCACAATGCACGCCAGAATGTCTCTGGTATCGCTGTTGGCATGGATTTTTTTGCTGATCCGGGCAAAAAGGGTGAAAAACTGGTGAAAGTCCGGTGTCATATTGCTCCCTGGACCGGTTTGAAAAAATCGGTCAGTTGAAAAAATTCATCCATCTCATAGTGTAAGTGCGGCGGATCCGTTTCTGGAGGTGAATCACCGTATCCAGAACAGCCTTCAGCTGTCTTTTTTCTTCCCGGTTCAGGCGGGACATATCTGCGCAGTTGACCGGCAGGTCCGGGTGCCTGTTCCGGGTCAGGTGGCTGGCGATTTTCAGACGGTTCAGATGGTAAAATGCATCCAGGCTCTGTTCATATTCGTCGATATCCAGCACACCCCGGTCTTTGAGGGCAGCCATGCGTGCCAGGGTGGACGGACAGAAGATCCCCTGATTCAATGCCAGTATACGTATGGCATTGATAAGATGGACCAGGCCCGCGGTTTTAATGTTGAAGCAGGCACGGCAGCCCTGAATCCGCTGGGTCCGGATCCGGCCGAAAATGGTTTTGGGGGAGCTGAACAGAAAATCGTCCCGGGTCAGAAAGTGGTTCACCACCGGGTTTTCCTGAAACAACCCAGAAACCCGGTCCCAGAGGGCCTGTGCCATGGGGAAATCCCCGTAGACCGGCCGGAAATCCAGCAGAATTGTCAGGGTCCGGATGTCTGCGGGTTCAGATGATCCGATCCACTGGTCCAGGGCCTGGTGCCACCGGGTCCGGGTCCGCCGCCATTGCGGGTTGGTGGCCATGACATCGCCTTTGCACAGGGAAAATCCGAACCGGTCCAGATCCGTGACCACCTGCCCGGCCAGGTCGGCAAAATAGATGTCCCACTTTTTTTCTTCAGACTGCGGCGGGTCCGCATAAATCAGGGCATTGTCCTGGTCGGTCCTCACCACCTGTTCCTGTCTGGCATCGCTGCCCATGGAGATCCAGCAGAACGGGCCGGGCAGGGGGCGCTGGTCACGGGTTTTGAAAACCGTGACATGATGGGAGATGATCCGGGCGGTGAGGCGGTCATGGATGAAGGAGACCGCCGTGAAAATATCTGCCAGGTCGGTGGGGCTGTAGAGCATATGATGGATGAATGTATCCAGGTGCTCATTGAGCTGTTCCGGGTCCGGAAACGCCTGTTCATCAGACACCCGGTTCAGGATATCCTGAAAACGACCGTACAGTTCCGGAGCCAGATCCGGATCATCCGGTGTGCCGCAGGGGCCGGCCGGTGCGGCCATATCTGAGGTAAAACTGGTCATTTCAGCACCTTTTTTTGGGTCTGTCTGGCGATTTCCAGTTCTTCATCAGTGGGCACCACCAGGACCGCCACAGAGGTGTTCCCGGGGCTGATCCGCCGGGGCAGGGCCGCAGCGTCTTTGTTTCTGACCGGGTCGACCTCAATGCCCAGGCCTGCCAGGCCCCGGCAGCAGCGTTCCCGGACATCGGAAGCGTTTTCCCCGATCCCGCCGGTGAACACCAGCGCATCCACCCGGCCCAGGACGGCTGTATACGCCCCGATATATTTTTTGATGCGGTAGGCATACACATCCAGGGCCAGCCGGGCACGGTCATCTCCGGCGTCCGCCTTTTCCAGCACCGAGCGCATGTCATTTTCCCCGCACAGGCCTTTGAGTCCGCTCTGCCGGTTGAAAATTGCATCGATCTCATCCAGAGACATCTTCAGGTGCCGGGATAAAAAAAACGGGATGGCCGGATCCACATCCCCGGAGCGGGTTCCCATGACCAGGCCCTCCAGCGGGGTCAGTCCCATGGAGGTATCCACACTTTTGCCGTTCCGGATGGCTGTTGCACTGGCCCCGTTGCCCAGGTGCAGGGTGATCAGGTTCAGCTGTTCCAGGGGAATGTTGAGAAAATCGGCGGCTTTGCCGGCCACATATGCATGGGAGGTGCCGTGGAACCCGTACCGCCGTATCCGGTGGGTGTCATACAGATCATGGGGCAGGGCATACATATAGGCCTGTTTCGGCAGGGTCTGGTGAAAGGCGGTGTCAAACACCGCCACCTGGGGAGTGTTGGTAAAAACCGAGCCGGCCACCCGGATCCCGGTGAGGTTGGCCGGGTTGTGCAGCGGGGCCAGAGGGGTGTTTTCCTCGATTTCATCTATCACGTGCTGGTCGATGATCAGGGGCTCCTTGAATGTTTCGCCGCCGTGCACCACCCGGTGACCCACGGCGGCAATATTGGAAGTATCTTTGATTACCCCGTGTTTTTCATCCATGAGCAGGGCGGCGATGCGGGCCAGGCCCCGGGCGTGGTCCAGGTTTTCGGTGATCTCGATGGTGTTGCGGGTGCCGTCCGCTGCCATGGTGGTGTGGGACAGGGTCCCGCTATCACTGCCGATACGTTCGGCCATTCCCGCAGCCAGCACGGTTTCTTTTGTCATGTCAAACAGTTGGTACTTGATGGAGGAGCTGCCAGTGTTGATCACCAGGATCTTCATGACGGCTCTTTTTCCGCTGCGGCCTGGATGGCCGTGATGGCGATGGTGTTGACCACATCGGAAACCAGGCATCCCCGGCTCAGGTCATTGACCGGTTTGTTCAGCCCCTGGAGTACCGGGCCGATGGCAACGGCTCCGGCAGACCGCTGCACCGCCTTGTAGGTGTTGTTGCCGGTGTTAAGATCCGGAAAGATGAACACCGTGGCTTTTCCAGCCACATCGCTCCCCGGCAGTTTGATGCCCGCCACAATGGGGTCGATGGCGGCATCATACTGGATGGGCCCTTCGATCTTGATGTTCAGCTCCTGGGCAGCAGCCAGTTCTCTGGCCAGCCGGGTGGCCTCCCGTACTTTGTCCACATCCGCGCCTGTGCCGGACAATCCAGTGGAATAGGAGAGCATGGCCACCCGTGGGGCGATGTCAAAGGTCTGGGCGGTGCGGGCCGAACTGACTGCAATTTCAGCCAGCAGGGCCGCGTCAGGGTCCGGATTTATGGCGCAGTCCCCGTACACAAGGACCCGGTCCTTCAGGCACATGAAAAACACACTGGAGACAAAGGAGATGCCGGGTCGGGTTCTGATGATTTCAAAGGCTGGCCGGATGGTGTCCCGGGTGGTATGCACCGCTCCGGAAACCATGCCGTCGGCATCCCCCTTATGCACCATCATGGTACCGAAGAAGTTGGCATCACTCATGACGTCCATGGCCGTTTCCAGGGTGATGCCCCGGTGGCTGCGCAATTGATGATAGGTCCGGACATACCCGTCAAATCTTTGGGAGGTCTGGATATCCAGAATATCTGCCTTGTCCATGTGCAGCCCCATCCGGGATATTTTCTTTTGTATCCGGGCAGCATTCCCCAGCAGGGTCAGATGCACCGCATCGCGCCGGAGCAGGATTTCCGCTGCTGCAAGAATACGCTCATCCTCTGCTTCGGGCAGTACAATGTGCTGTTTGTTTTTTCGGGCTTTCTGCAGCAGGCCGAATTCAAACATTTTGGGGGTCACCACGGCGGTGCGGGTGCTGATGATCTTATCGGCCAGCTTTCGGGAATCGATATGGGTGTCAAATACTTCCAGGGCTCTTGTGATCTTGCGTTCATTGTCCGGGGAGATGCCTGCATGGACCCGACTCACTTCAACCGCAGAAGGAAAGGTGTCCTGTTTGACCACCAGAATCGGTACCATGGTGGAAAATCCCTCGATCAGCCGGCACACCGGTTCTTCCGGTGTCAGCCCACCGGTGAGCATGATACCGGAGATATTGGGCATGGCCATGGAGGACACGGCGCAAAGACAGGCGACTATGACATCGGACCGGTCTCCGGGAGTGATGATCAGGGTGCCGTGGGTGATACGGGTCAGAAAATTGCGCAGCTGCATGGCCGCCACTGTAAAACTGTGCACATGCCGGTTGAGCTGGTCTTTGCCGTACAGGACATCAGCACCCAGAATATGGGCGATTTCACCCACCGTGGGATTTCCCAGATGGGTGTCATTGGGTATTGCATACAGCAGCTGTTCCGGAACCGGGCTTTGTGCGGCCAGTCGGGAGAGGATCTCAGGACCCTGGTCCGGCCGGGTTCGGTTCACAATGGTGGCAAGAACCTCACACCCCTCCTGAATAAAGGACTTGTGGTAGATGTTGATGGATTGAATCACCTCGTCCATGGATTTGTCCCGGGCGCTGGCAACCAGCAGGATGGGGCACCCCAGGTTTCTTGCGATCCGGGCATTGATATCAAACTCAAAGGAGGCTGAGGAGCCTTCCAGTTCGATACCTTCACACAAAACAAAATCATGGTTTTTTTCAAGTTCCTTGTAGGCCGAAAAAATTTCTTCCAGCAGGTCATCCTGCCTGCCGCTGCCGATGAGGTTGCTGGCTTTTGCCAATGTACAGGCGAACATTCTGTCAAAGGGGATGCCCAGCTTGAAGTGGGTGGAGAACAGCTGGATATCATTGTCGTGCAGGGGGGCGTCCGCATTAATGAGGGGCCGGAAAAATCCCACCCGGCCCACCTTCCGGATCAGCAGCTCCATGATTCCCAGAGATACGGCGGATTTGCCGCTCCGGGCCTCAGTGGCGGTTATAAACAGGTTGTTTGCCATACGCTCCCCATTATGTCATGCCTTTCCAAATCTTTTTTTGGTTGTAACATCGGCCCTTTAAAAGGTCAATACCGGCATGGCCCGTCTTGATGCAAGTAAAAATCCTGAAGAATAGCGTGTGTATCATAAATTATTAAAGCCTCGGAAAATTCGTGTAGCGGATAATTGATGCTTGAGCTTGTTGGGAGGCAGAAAAAATTGCACTGAAAAGTCAGGCAGCACTGTGGTTCTCCAGAACTGTGGTCCAGATGGTGGCCATGTATTCGCTGAACAGATAAAAACATATTGTCAATTGTTCATATTCCGGCCGTGTACATACAGTAACGGCAATACGGGCAGCCTCTTTGGGTGGATACCCGTAAACGCCACAAGAAATGGCGGGAAATGCAATGGACTGGCACCCATGTGACAGGGCAAGGTCTATACTTTTGTGATAGGCTGATTTCATACCAGGATAGACCTGTATTTAAGGATCGGACTGGACAGGGGCTCATGACACCGGATATCACAAACAAGTCCAGTATATCGTGTAAACAGACCCGAGCATTGATTTGTTGATGATACAGGCCTGAGTAAATCGACCATAGCAGGTTTTGAATAGGATCTGTATCATAAACTTTTTCAGCCCCAGAATATTCATGCAGTAGAAATTCTTAACTCGGAACAACTGGATTTTTCTTGTCTTAAATTAGTTACTCTGATACAAGTTCAACATATTGTAAGTGTATCGGGGTGGAGATAATATTTCGGATTAAGGGGGATTCCTATGATTTGGTTAACAAAAAGAAAGCTTTTATCCCTCCTTAATCTGGAAAGATGATTTTTATGCAGGCACCATAGTTTATGAGCTGTCACTATAGCAACAGCATGAGATATCGTGTTGAGTAACTTAAATGGAAAAAATATTTAACCGCATCCGCCGACTTATTAGCCCCCTTGAAAAATCTGCCCTTAAAAAACCGTCTGCTATTCCTGCCCGTCTGCCCACCCTCTGGCTGCTGGGCAAAACCGGAGCGGGAAAATCCTCGTTGATTCAAGAAATAACAGGGCGTTCGGATGTTGAAATCGGTAATGGCTTCAGCCCCTGCACCCGGAGCTCCCGGCGCTATGATTTTCCATCAGGAAAACCGCTGCTGCGTTTTCTTGATACGCGGGGTCTTGCCGAGGCCGACTACAATGCCGACGAAGACATAGCCGCCTGTGTGCAGGCGACCAGTGCCGCCATCGTCGTGATGAAGGCGGAGGAACCCGAACAAAGCGAAGTGATCCGGGCCCTTGAACGGATTCGCAGATCCGGTGCCGTCAAACATCTGTTGCTGGTCCACACGGGTATCCTGCTGCTTGATGATGCGCTTCAACGCCGCCAGGCCATTAACCACAATCAGCACCTGGTTGAATCTGCCTGGAAACAACCGGTCAAATCCGTTGCCGTGGATTTCGGGGACGCGGGCGACGGAACCGTCGGAGTGGAAGACCTGCGCTCTGGGCTTGCTGATTTTTTACCCATCATTGCCCTCCTGAGCACCAGAGAAGAACATGCCAATGCCGAAGAGAGCCGCTTTGCCCCTCTTCGTAACGATATCCTCTGGTACGCTGCTGCTTCCGGCGGCACAGACGCCTTCCCGGTGGTCGGATTGGGCAGTGTCCCGATGATTCAGGCAAAAATGCTGCATCATCTGGCCGGGCAATACGGGATCTCGTGGGATAAAAAAGCCCTGGCCGACTTTGTCGCGGCCCTGGGAGCCGGATTCAGCGTGCGGTATCTGTCCAGGCTGGGCATCCGTCAGCTCATTAAACTGATTCCGGTTTATGGGCAAACCGTCGGCAGTGCCGCGGCCGTTGTCGTCAGCTTTTGTTCGACCTATGCCATCGGCCGGGCCGCCTGCAAGTATCTCTATCACAAAAGTAAAGGAGAAACTGTCTCCGAGCAGGAACTTACACGCCTTTATCACCAGGCGTTCAACGAAGTCCGAAAGGTAAAGACCCGTGAAACGTCTGTTGAACAGCATTAAAACAACCCGGCGACTATCTTCGGCACCAATGCTTCTACTTGCTGTTGCCCTGGTCTTGCCTGTGCTGATTCTGGGTATGTTCGGACTGATTGCCCTGATCGACTATGGCTATATTCTGCACTTTGTTGCTTTGCTGGCATTTTGTGCTCTCCTGATCACGGCATTAAACTGGACACTGCGGCGACCTTCCCCTGGCACTTTGCCCCTGCCGGAAGAGGGACTGGTAACAGCTTCCGCCGATTGGGGTGATTACGATCACCGGGTCTGGGACAGACTGAACCGGAAAATTGCCGAACAGCTGGAGGAAAACGCCCACTGGGGGCATCTGCAGGAGCACGCCCTGGCGCTGATCAAGGCAGCTGCCGAAAACTACCATGACAAAGGGGATCGTAAAGAACTTGCCTTTTCCATTCCGGAACTGTTGATGATGGTTGAGGAAATCAGCCGTCGCTATCGTCTGCTGCTGAAAACACATGTTCCCTTCATTGAAAATACGCGTCTATCAATGCTGGCACATGGGTATGACAACAAGGAAAAGCTGATGTCCGGCTACAGAGCGGCCAAATGGGTGTGGAACAGCTACCGGATTGTCCGGCTGGCCAGTCCGCTGACAGCGGTGCTGGCCGAATTACGCAGTCAGGTGGTCGGTAAAATGATGACCCAGGTCAGTGCCGAGTTTCAGCTCAAGTTGAAACAGGCCCTTCTGCAGGAAGCTGTTTCCGTCGCCATCGATCTCTACAGCGGACGCTTCCGGGTACAAGCGCATCATCAGGCGGCACAAGGGCGGGATAGCAAGAATATGGCACCGCCCCTTGAGCCATTACGGATTTGCTTTGTAGGTCAGACCGGTTCAGGTAAATCGTCCATCATCAATGCCCTTGTCGATGCCATGGTCGCCGAAGTTAACCCGCTCCCCTCAACCAGCGTAACAACAGTACATCGATGCCATATTGACGGGATGGAGATGGTCCATCTGGTTGATCTGCCGGGTCTGGACGGCAACGAAGAAACCACGAAGAATCTGCTCAAGGAAGTAACCAACTGCGATCTGATCATCTGGGTACTTAAAGCCAATCAGCCCGCCCGGTCCCTGGACAGCGACTTCAAACAGCAACTTGATGCCTTTTATCTGTCAACAGCCCACCGTTCCCAAAAACGCCCTGTCATTATCGCTGTGCTGAACCAGGTTGATCGCCTGCCCCCCGTGCAGGAGTGGCATCCGCCTTATGATCTGGAAAACCCGGAAACCCCCAAGGCAAAAACCATTAAAGCGGCCCTGGCGTACAATCGCGACCTGCTCGGTTTTAACGTACTGATTCCTCTGGCTGTCGCTGAAAACCAACCGACCTATCATCTTGATGAACTCAAAAGGCTGCTCGACACATCCTATCAGCAGGGGCTCCAGACCCAACTGAATCGTCGCCGCATCCAGACCGGCGGTGTCGGGGGGATCAGTGACCAGGCCGGGCGGCTCTATCAATCAGGCAAGTCACTGTTTGCAATCATCAGAGATCAACAATCCTTGCCCCTACTATAAATTTTCTCCGATCTCAACAATATTTCATGGTATCCCAAAATAAATGATCCTGGAAATTTTTATCCATGGGATAATCCTTGAGCAGGGAAAATTGGTAATTAAAACATCTGCGGTTCACCCGTGGCATGTTTTTGTTGGAAGTCGCTCAGTCTACAACATATCCTCTTGATGTTTATCAGCCGCGTAATCCTAAAGCAAGCGCATATTACAAGTGTGTCGAAAATCATTTTAAAGAGCTGGAAAGGGCCTGGGATGACGGGAAGATCAGGAAAGTTTTTACAGCACTGGACTGGTTGGCCAGACTGACGACTCATATTCCAGGGCGGTATGAACAGACGGTAAGGTACTACGGTTGGTATTCGAACAAATCCCGCGGGATGAGGAAAAAGGCCGGCACGGATGATACCATCCCTGCTGTTATGCCCAATGATATATCCTCGAAGAATCCCGGCAGAACTGGGCACGGCTGATCCAGAAAATTTATGAGGTTGATCATCTATTTTCCGGTATTTTTCAAAATTTACTCAAGAATTTCAAGCTATTTTCGCTCCAATTTTTCAGGCCTTGATTCAGGCCGCGATTTTTGTCTTGACTTAAGTTTATCTATCTTGATACAAGCACAACATGTTGTGCTTGTATCAAGAGGGAATGAATATTGTTAACTTTGGGGATTTCGATACTTCCTTTAACAAAAAGAAAGTTCCTATCCCTCCTAGAAAGTTCCTATCCATTATCCCTCCGGTGACCCGTTCGGAAAACACGGACAAGGTCCTTTTTTGTCCCGAAGCAGGCTTTCGATCTGTTCTCCCAGACCGGCCAGGATCTCCAGATCCGGCCCCAAAAATTTTATTCCCACCGGGGTTTTTATGCCGGTGGACAGCATGTCGATGCGGGTCTTGATGGGCATGATGCCTTGAGGCGTCTGTTTTTAATGTCAGTATCAGAAATCAGCATGGGGTTCGTCATGAAAGCACAAACCAAAAAGCGCGTGACTGGTGTTTTGAAGAGCAGGTATACAATCGCTGTTGCCTCACTGCTTGTTATATACACCCTGGCAGGCTTTTTCCTGGTTCCATTTTTGATGGGTCATTTCCTTCCTGGAAAGCTCAGTGAACGCCTGCAGGGCGAGGTTACTCTGGAAAAGGTCTCTGTAAATCCTTACAGCCTGGTTATGGAGGCCC
>JAABUD010000003.1 GCA_011389555.1 Desulfotignum sp.
AATCAGGCCGACCATTCACGGTCTCAGGGTGACGGTTGTTTCGGGAGATCCGGGCGGCCCGTTTTTTCCCGTCACATACCAGCGACGGGTATCGCAATCCAGGCCGGTGGTTGTGACATGCCGTTCCATCAGTGACAGATAGGTCAACGTGAATGTGTCCTCTTTTTCCAGGGTCCATGTGACCTCTTTGACCGTTTCATTCTTTCAAAGATAGCATGCCACCATTTGCAGGCGATTACAATTCCATTAGGGTTCCGTTTTACACACCCATCCGCCAGTGCGGATGAAGGGGGCTGTTATCATCCTTTTATGATTTTACATTGACGCGAAACCATAGCATATTATAATATAAATTCAAGAGGTGAAAAAGCGTGATGACCGAACATACTGAAACACAAATCATTGAATACTGCGGCAACCCCGTCTTTGCCGTCATCCCCTGGGAAGAATACCAGCACCTCATCAACAACCAGATGGACCCGGAAGAAGCAGACGTTGAATTCCCCCATGAAGTGGTGGCAGCAAACGTGATGGGGGACAGCCTCATAAAGGCATGGCGGGAATACCTGGGACTCACCCAGGAGGAGCTGGCCACAAAAGCCGGCATTCAGCAGCCGGCACTGGCCCGGATGGAAAAAACGGATGCCAAGCCCCGGACCGGTACGCTGAAAAAACTGGCCGAGGCAATGGGACTCTCAGTTGAGCAGTTGCGGGATTGACCAGCGAAAAAGGGGCACCCGTTTGATGGTCGGATATATGTAATCGTCGTTGCCTTGCATTTTCGTTTGGTTTGGTCCATGAAGCCCAGGGTGAATTTGTCATCCGGTTTTTGAAAAATATCCAGACCGCGACCCAGGATGATTTTCCAGCCGGTATCTGTTACTATCCATCTGTCATGGATATTTTCAGCCAATTCATAGTCAAATTCGATGTGGTCATGAAGCAATCCTTTTTTCAGTTCGTTCAGCTTTGTTTTCAATTCGGATTCCTGGTATGCGTCACATGCGGTAACAAGATTGAGTTTCAAGGGTCCTTCTGAGGGATCGAGAATTTCGCAAAAAGACATGAGATTGAATATCTGGTACTGCAGCCGAATATAAGGATCACATATTTTGATTGATTTTGCCCCCTTGAGGTATGGCAGAAAAAGTTTCTCATAAGAAATCCCTCTCTGGTCTTCGGCAATGTTCAGTGTTTTTTCCTCAGGGCTCCGGTCAGGAGACAACGGATCAAATCTCTGTGTTTCCAGGGCAGGGTCCGGTTTTTCATCCGGGTGAGACAGCTGAAACTCGTCAGGGTTTTCGCTTTTGATGGTTACCCACTTGTATTCCTGATCAATTTTTGCCAATTCATCCCGAATTTGCTGCCGCATGCGCACTGCTGGATTCACACAGTAGGTGATGAACTCTTCCTCGTTCAGGATAAGATCGGGAAACAGCAGTTTCAAGAATCCCTCGGCCAGTCGAGCGACGGCTTTGGTGTCTCGCATGTCTTCACACTGCGGCAGGTGTAAACTCTGGGAAACGTAGTCTGCATACCGCAGATCGACCCGCAGCTCATGTAATATCTCGCTGAAAAAATCCCCCTTGAATCCAAGCGTTCTTGATGGTGTTTTTCTGGAGACACGGGGCATGAACCAGCCTTCGATCAACCCGTGAATAATGTAACGTCATCATCAATATGGCCGCAGCTACTTTCGTTCTTGCCAAAAAATGGACATCATGGTTACATAAAAACGCCAGAATTATCACCTTGCCTCAGCAGCCTGGATGCGGAAAAAAATACCCAATTCTTGGAGATGATAAAATGACCCATACTGCCGACTGGATCGACCGGAATGAATATTCCTTTGACGCCAACTGTTTTGAGGTACCGGCTGGCCGCATGCATTACATAGACGAAGGTAACGGCCCGCCCGTGGTCATGGTGCACGGCAAACCGACCTGGTCGTTTCTGTACCGGCACCTGGTCAAACAGCTTCAATCCAGAAATCGCTGTATTGCCATGGACCATCTGGGTTTCGGGCTGTCCGACAAACCGGAAGACTGGACCTATATGCCTGAAGACCACGCTGCCAACCTGACCCGAATGATTCAGGGGGCTGGGCCTGCTGAAATACCGGGTTGTTCAAATCCAGCCTGACAGGATTGCCTGTATCGCCGAAGGTCATTTGATTCGGTTTTCCAGATCATGAACGTCGGTGTCTGCCGGCGGATTTTTTTCTGCCCAGTTCACTGCTTTGTTCAAAGCGGTTTCAACGTCCGGGGCATGCAGCCATTTCTCATTTTCCGGAATAAACCGCCCCAGCTTGATCAACCACACACCTGGGTCCAGTTCACTTAGCATCACGGTCTGGCCGGCAAATTTTTTACCAAGAGAAATCTGGCCGCTGCTGCCTACTTTTTTTATGATATCCATGAGCACCTCCTGCAATCGCATTCCTTATGAATTCATGATAGCACCAATGCATGAAATGTCAAGAAACCGGATTCTGCCGGTCCATAAGCTGGTCCGGATCGCTATCCATTTTTTTTGAATGTCTGTCTGTCTTCAATCATTATGAAATCTCTTGAAATTTCTGCTTTATATGTACTAAGATCATTAAGAAAAATTGTCTGATGCTTCCTAAATCTATATTGAGGATATGCAAATTGTTATTGAGGGATCAGAAGTCAGCCCGAATGAAATAGTCGCCCTTTGTTGTTAAACCTTCGACTTTTTTATAATCCCGGAAAGATTAAAAAATGCCATTGCATTACAATTTCGAGTGGAACCCGGTTAAAGGCGGGGAGAACCAGCACAAACATGGCGTTGCATTTGATGAAGCAGCAACTGTATTCAGGGATTCAAATGCACTTTCCATATTTGACTCAGACCACAGTGAATCGGAAGAAAGATGGATCACAATGGGCCTTTCGGAAAAAGGGAGGCTTTTGATTGTGATCCACACCTTTCTGGAAGAAAATAACAACGCTGTAAAAATCAGAATTATCTCCAGCCGAAAAGCAACCAAACAAGAACTCCAAACATATGGTGAATAAAATGAAACCCGAATATGATTTTTCTAAAGGCCAGAGAGGCAAATTTTTTCGTCAGGATATGAAATTGAACATTCCCATATATCTTGATGACGAAGTCTCGTCCTTTGTTGAAAAAATAGCTGCCAGAAAGGGAATTGACAGAACTTCTGTTGTAAATGACCTTATCAGGGGAGACATCAAGCTGGCCGAGGCAATGGAATAAATTGTCAGTCTGCCCCGGCCCGACATTCTCCGCCCGGGTCAATTGCATGGATAAAAGAACTCACGCAGTTTCATCACCTCTGAAATTTTTGATCACCTGCTGCGCAGTCTGCCTGCCGCCCATCATCACCGGGGTATAGCCCCCGCCGTGGGACCAGGCGCCGGCCAGGTACAGCCCGTTGACAGGGGTGCTGGATTCCAGGTGGGGCAGGTTCCGGTCATACCCGTATATGGCGCCGCCGGTATTGCCGGTATAAAACACATTGGTCAGGGGGGTGCCGATCTCCATCTCTTCGATCATGCCTGACAGACCCGGGATCAGGACCTTTTCCACCCGCTGGATGAACCGGGAAGCGATCCGCTCCTTTTCCCGGTTATAGGCCTGTTTTTCATTGTTGAAATAATCGGTTTCAAATGTCTGCCACCTTGCATAATCACTCAGACAGATGATGGTCATGGTGGCTTTGCCTTCAACAGAATATCCCTGGAACAGGTTGTCGTAAAGGGTAATGCCGATGCCGGATTCCGCCAGGTCGGCCTTGTTGAACAGATTGTTTTCTGACGGGCCGGCTGTTCCGGCCAGATCGATTTCATAGTCATGGATACCGGGCACCGGCTGGTTCAGTCCCAGCCACACCACAAAACTGGACAGGGAAGGCCTGCGCTGCCGAGCCTGTGCCGCAAATGATGCCGGCATGACCGACGGCGGAACCAGGGAGTTCGCCAGGGCCGGCACCGGGCAGTTGGCGATCACAGCCCGGGCCGGATACACCGTTCCCTTGTGATCTGTAACCCCTGTGATGGTTTTTTCCGGGGTGAAAAGAATCTGTTCCGCCCGGGTATTGTAATGAATACGACCGTTACAGTCCTGGATGCCCTTTGCCAGGGTGTTGCTCAGGTCCTGGGACCGGGCCTTGTAATACTGGCCCCCGTGGACCAGGTACTCCCCGGTGGCAATGGCATAAAACAGGGCGTTCAGCTCTTCCGGGGGCAGCCCGTAATACCCTGAAAATACAGCCATGCAGGTTTTCACATCCGGGTCTGACACATGCTGACCCATCCACTGGGCCAGAGACATGTTTTCCAGCTTTCCCATGATATCACTTTGCGGTGCTTCGCCGCCCCACAGCGCTGAAATCACCTGTTCCATCTGGGAATAAAACCCGTGAATACCCTTTTTTTCATGGGGAAACTGTTTTGATAACCTGGCCTTGACCCCTTCCGGGTCTTTGGCCGGCAGGGTGATGTCAAAACGGTCCGTGATGATCCGCCGCAGTTCCGGTGTGTATGCAACATCCAGGTGTTTCCACAATCCCAGATCTTCCAGGATCATCTGGGGCATGGCATGTTCCGCCACAGTGGCATGCAGGGACACATCAAAGGTGAAATCCCCCCGGTCGAATGCCGTGGCATACCCCCCGGGGATACCATGCTGCTCCAGCATTGTGACGTCAAACCCGAACCGGGAAAGATAGGCCCCGCACACCAGACCCCCCAGGCCGGAGCCGATGATCACCACCGGAAAATCCGCCTTGTTTTTGACACTTTCCGCCAAAGCCCCCATGCCGCTCCAGTCCACCAGGGCGGCACTGGATGCCAGGGCCAGTGTTTTGAAAAATGTCCGCCGGTCCATGTGCCTGTCACCCTGGGTATCCTTGTTTTTTACTGTCTGCCTGTCTTTTTCCTTTTCTATCTGTCTTTCCAATACAGATGATTTCATGATGATATCCCTTAACTTACTCTATTATAAACGTCCCTAACGACCCGGTGCCCGACATCCAACCAAACAGTAACGCAACTGATTGGCTTGGAAGCTTTACACTGGCCTGTTCGGACCATCCTACCTCAGTTCAATGGAAATGGCATGTTTTGCTGTATCGAGCACAAACCGCGCATCTGAATAATCCGGGGGTCCCAGGGTGCCCCGGACGTTGTGGGAAAACCCGTACCTTTCCTTTGGTATGCTGAACATCCGGGTATCCAGCTGATCATTGCCGTTTTCATCATGATACACCTTGATTGCATATTCCCCCCGGGGAACGGTCAGTGTCAGGCGCACCTGCCGGTTGATGACCGGGCTGTTGATTCCCATGAACTGTGAATCCTCCGATTCAAACTGTTCCCTGGAATTGATCAAGGCCAGCTTTGCCTGTCCCTGATTGCTGTCAAAACCGGTCAAATGGATCTCCAACCGGCATGTGAGTGTATCAGCCGGCTCTGACGATTGTGCCGAAACGGCGGCAGCACCAGCCAGAACTGCTGCCATGACCCAAAAAATCCATACCTGTTTCATTGGTCATCTCCTTGTTGTAAAATACTGTTGTAAAAATTGTATGACAGGTCTTTTCCCTTGCCATTTTCCAACAATATGCACCCGCCCTTCCCTCACTGCCAACACAAAGCAGATGAACGGCGGCATCAAAGCGATGAATGGCAGCATAGTGGGATGAATGGCATTGCACTTGCCGGACGCTTTTAGTAAATTGACCCATGTCCAAACAAAACCATATCATCAAAACCCTGGCCGTTACTGCGGTATTCAATACCGCCATTGCCCTGGTGCTCCATTTCATGGTGATCCGGGAATCCGGGTTTCGGGATGTCTGGGTGATCTCCCAGCTCACCGGTTTGTCCATCTGCCTGTGCGTCCGCCAGGCCATGATTTTCTGCGAACAGGCCCTGAAAAAATGGATGCTGGCCGGCATTGCCGCCGGGCTGACAGCCGGTGTGGCGGCGGGCGGGTTTCTGTCCGGGTGCTATCTGTATTTTCTGGATGAATTTTCCATGGAATATACCCGGGTGTTCTACCAGATCGGGGTATTCGGTCTGGTATTCGGGGTACCCATCACCTATTTTTTTGCGTCCAGGGAAATGCTGGCGGCATCGGAAAGACAGATCCGGGAGGAAAAAATCAAGCGCCTGAAAATGGAAAAAGAGACAGCCATGACAGCCCTCCGGCTCCTCCAGGCCCAGATTGAACCCCATTTTCTGTTCAATACCCTGTCCAACGTTATCTCCCTGATGGATACGGATGTGGACAGAGCCAGGCAGATGCTCATGGATGTGAATGAATACTTGAGAATCTCTTTGCACCGTACCCGGCAGGAAATGGTCACCTTATCCCTGGAACTGGACCTGGTCCGCAGGTATCTCAATATTTTCAAAGTACGGATGGGAACACGTCTGGCATTTGATATCACAGACCATACCGGGCGGCCTGATCTGCCGTTTCCGCCCCTGGTGGTTCAGCCTCTGGTGGAAAATGCCCTCAAATACGGCCTGGAACCCAAAGTGGACGGCGGAAAGATTACCATTGACTGCCGGGTGGCGGGCCCGGACCTGGTCATCACGGTGTCGGACACCGGGACCGGGCTGGATGTCACCGGGGTCAGGGCCGGGATCGGTCTGAACAACGTAAGCCGGCGCCTGGAAAGCATCTATGGAAATACAGCCCGGGTGACCTTGACACGGAACCGGCCCTTCGGCACCATTGCGAGGATCCAGGTACCCCTGGCTGATCACGCACCGGGTAAGACAGCCGGCACCATAACGGACAGTGACATGCTGTCGGATGCCTTGCCGACAGATGCAATAACTGCCGATGACATACAGGACATCACCCGGAAGGATACGCCATGAAACCGCTGACCGCCATTGTGGCCGATGATGAAGAGATCATCCGGGCCAGTCTGGTCAGGCATTTGGAAAAACTGTGGCCGGAACTTGCCGTCATCGGCCAGGCTGGAAACGGACTGGAGGCCCTGGCCCTTCTGGAGCAGGGCGCCCCGGATATCGCCTTTCTTGACATCCGGATGCCGGGAATGACCGGTCTGGAGGTGGCCAGACAATCCAGGGACAGCTGCAACATCGTGTTCATCACCGCCTATGATCAATATGCGGTCCAGGCCTTTGACAGCGAGGCCGTGGATTATATCCTCAAGCCGGTGAACCCGGACCGCCTTGCCGTAACAATCGCCCGGCTGAAAAAACGGTGCCGTGCCCCGGATGCGACATCCCGGGACCAGCTCCAAAAAGTGATCCAGCTGATTGAAAACCGGAAAACACCCGACTATCTGAACCTGATCACGGTCAAAACCGGCAGTGAATTGCGGTTCATCCCGGTGGCACAGGTGATTTTTTTCAAGGCCGAAGACAAATACACCATTGTGCAGACCACCTCCCATGAATTTCTGATCAAAACCCCCATCAGGGAACTGGCGGACAGGCTGGACCCGGATCAGTTCCGGCAGGTCCACCGAAGTGCCGTTGTCAACATGGAAAAGATCCAGGCCATCCAGCGGTCCTTCACCAACCAGATGGTGATCCGGTTTGCAGATACCGACAGGAAGATCCTGGTGAGCAGGGCCTATGAACATCTGTTCAAGGCCATGTAACCGCCTGCTTCACCGGTCTGTCTTTTTACGTTCTTTTCTTGACATATGATGCAATAGGCCTTATATTATAGACCTATTATAAAGGCCAATAAACGTACCATTAAGGAGCCGCTATGTTACAGGCCAAATTCAGTGTTGAAGAAACACAGGCCCAGTTTTTAAATAATTTTAAAAGTTATGGATTCAAAGATAAAAGCGCCATGCTCCGCGCGGCCATAGAACATTTCAGGAAAGAAAAAGAACAGGAACGCCTGAAAAAGTCGGCGGATCTGTACGCTGAAGTGTACAGTGAAGACGAGGACCTCAAAGAACTGACCGAAATTGCCATAAACGGATGGCCGGAATGACGGTGCTGAAAAGAGGGATGGTTATTGATGTCAATCTGGAGCCTGCGAAAGGGTCGGAAACAGGAAAAACCAGGCCATGCATTGTTGTGACCAACGATATTTACAATGAAAGGGTACCTGTTATCCAGGTGGTCCCGATTACGGAATGGCGAGCCAAAAAAGCACGGATTAAAACCAATATCGAAATTTTTCCTTCATCCGATAACGGGTTGTCCAAGAAATCAATAGCAGACTGTTTGCAAACCCGTCCCATCGACTACCGTCTCAGACTGGTCAATATCCGGGGAAAATTGCCTCTGGAGAAGATGAAAGAAATCAACCAGGCGTTACGAGTGGTATTTGAACTTGTCACATAATGTGGTTTTGTAAGCATAGATCTGTTTCCGTTCGCTCAAAGAAGATCCGAATACAATCATATTATTCCGGTAACACCATCCCAACACAAATGCCGGATAGTTTTCCAGAATAAGGAATCCCATTCTTTTCCAGCTGAAAGGACTGCTGCCATGCGCGAAATAACCCGGTTGGCCGCCAATAATGAACTTACGGAAAAAAAGCTGTTCCCCCATCCATTGATCCATGAATCATCCACTGTGATCCGCTCCCGGTTCGGAGAATACACGGAAGTGGAGGCCGGGTGCTTCTGCAATGAAATCTCCCTGGGGGACTATTCCTATCTGTCCACCAGTATCCGGGCCATCTGGTGCGATATCGGCAGATTCTCCTCCATTGCTTCCCATTGTGTGATCAATCCGGGGAACCATCCTTATCAGCGTGTCACCCAGAGCCACTGCACCTATCGGTGCCGGCAGTACGGGTTTGCCGACCAGGATGATGCGGCATTTTTTGCATGGCGCAAACAGGATGCCGTGACCATCGGCCATGATGTCTGGCTGGGGCACGGGGTCTATGTGATGCCCGGCGCAGCCATTGCCACCGGTGCCGTTGTGGCTGCAGGATCTGTTGTCACCCGGACCCATCCGGTGGGCCCCTATGAGATCGCGGCCGGATCCCCTGCAAAACCCCTCAAAAAACGGTTTCCCGAAAGGATCATCACGCGGCTCCTGGAGATCCGCTTCTGGGACTGGCCCCGGGAAAAACTGGAACAGGGGTTCAGGGACCTGTACGATGTGGAAGCGTTTATCGAAAAATACTGATTGAAACACAATTCTATCATCGATGTAATTCATTCCCAACACTTGTGAGAGATAATGCGCCTGAACGGCTGAAAACTGTCTTTTTAAGGAGCGCATATCCACCATGCAGGCCATACAGGCGACACCTGAAAACAAAACACCACCGGTCCCGTCTTCCAGGACCGGCACCGATCTGACCTTTTTGTATCCTGCCCTGGAAATCAAGACCGGATCCATGGAGGCGTTTGTTGAATCGATGCCCTTTTCCTTCAAGGATGTCACCGCGGGCGCGGAAAATGAGTTCCAGGCCGTGGTGCTGGGAAAACGAGAGGATGTGGATCTACCCATCACCATTGAATCTGCCAATTTTTTCAAGAACATGGTCCGCAGGGCCGCATCCGGGGACAGCTCCCCCAAAACGCTCGCCGCCCTGGAACGGTATCTGGAAAAGAAAAACGATGTCTGGGAAAATTCCTGGGTCCGATTTCCTGAACAATG
>JAABUD010000004.1 GCA_011389555.1 Desulfotignum sp.
AAATTGTCAATGGCCATTTTATATAAGGATACCGACAGTATTCAAAATTTCCAGCAGGGAAAATCCCCACTCGAAAAAGACTTTAGAACATATGCTGGGAATCATGACCGCCTTCTGGAAAAGACACAATCGGTGTGCATATTCCGGAAAAATTTCGAGATTGGTTAGAGGTGGCTCAGGTACAGATTCTCGGTTGAATATGTCAGGCATGTCAGATTGTTCATTTTCAGTGAATTCATTTATCTGTGCGGGATAACGGTAGTATCATTTGAAAAGTGTCAGAAATGCAAAATTTTGCATTTCTGACACTCCTGTTTTTTTCAACCATCTGATCAGACTGGAAACAGTTGGTATAAGGGCGTATTCCATCATAAATTCGCCCGGGCCATATTTTGTTATGGGCTGACAAAATGATCCATACAACAGGTGGATGAAAAATATCGGTGGGGTCACGTACCAGGAATTTTTTTAAATAATCTGAAATCCCTTGATTTGCAGAGCTTTTGGAGTATGTATTCTTAGATCTTTTTTTGAAAGTATCGGAAATACAAAATTTTGTTTTTCCGATACCGTTGGTTTGAAATGGTACTAAAAGGTCTGCCAATGGGGAATATGCGATCAGCCAGACATTGTAACTGTACCGATAATTTCCCCTTTCAAGGAGAATCCAATGGTTACCCATAATGGAACGCTTTTCAACCATTTGCGCGGCAGTATCCGGCGGTGGCCGGGCCATGGATTTGCATTGTGATTTTGATATGTTTCTTGACTTTTCAGGTGTTTGGAACTAAAAGTGACAGTTTGATATATGGATGACTGATGACCCGATTCGGAGGACGAATGGATTATAAAAAAACGCTCAACCTGCCTTCAACCAAGTTTGCCATGAAGGCCAACCTGCCCCAGAGAGAACCGGAACAGCTTAAACAATGGGATGAAAAAAAGATCTATGACAAATTGCGGGAACAGGCCAAAGACCGGGATCTGTTCATACTCCATGACGGCCCTCCCTATGCCAATGGCCACCTTCACATGGGCCATGCCATCAACAAGATTTTAAAGGACATCATTGTGAGATCCCGGCAGATGGCCGGGTTCAATGCGCCGTATGTGCCGGGGTGGGACTGCCATGGGCTGCCCATCGAACACAATGTGGACAAGCAGCTGGGATCAAAGAAAAAAGAGATGACCCCGGTTCAGATCCGGCAGGCGTGCCGGGCGTATGCCGCCAGATTTGTGGATATTCAGAAAGAGGAGTTCAAGCGGTTCGGCGTGACCGGGCAGTGGGAAACTCCGTATCTGACCATGAATCCCGCGTATGAGGCCAGGATCGCCAGAGAGTGCGGGGAATTTGCCCTGGCAGGGGATATGTTTCTGGGGAAAAAACCGATCTACTGGTGCTGTTCGTGTCAGACCGCTCTGGCAGAAGCGGAGATCGAATATCATGATCACACCTCGCCATCCATTTATG
Source organism: Desulfotignum sp. (assembly GCA_011389555.1). Taxonomy (GTDB): domain Bacteria; phylum Desulfobacterota; class Desulfobacteria; order Desulfobacterales; family Desulfobacteraceae; genus Desulfotignum. The sequence continues at coordinate 1,472 of JAABUD010000004.1, forward strand.
TGAAATTTCCCCTCAAGGACGATCTGTCCGGGCTGATACCGGATTTAGCGGATGCGCCGGTATCCATGGTGATCTGGACCACCACGCCCTGGACCATTCCCGCCAATCTGGGCGTGTGCATCCATCCGCAGTTTGTGTATGCCGCGGTGAAAACCAGAGACCACGGGGTTTTGATCGTGGCCAAAGAACTGGTGGAAAAAGTGATGCAGACCCTGGGCATGGAAGATTACCAGGTGATCGCGGCGTTGACCCCCCTGGATCTGGAAAACAAAAAATGCCTGCACCCGATTTATGACACCGATTCTCTGATCATTCTGGGGGATCATGTCACATTGGAGGCGGGGACCGGATGCGTACACACGGCACCGGGCCATGGGGCCGACGACCATGGGGTGGGCAGAAAATACGGGCTGCCGTGCTATTCCCCGGTGGAGGACAACGGGGTATTTTCGGCCGATGTCCCGCTGTTCGGGGGCGAATTCATTTTCAAGGCCAACCCGCACATCAACCAGGTGCTGGACGAAAAAAAGGCGCTGCTGAAAAACGAAAACCTGTCCCATTCCTATCCCCACTGCTGGCGGTGCAAGAAACCGGTGATCTACCGGGCCACGCCCCAGTGGTTCATCTCCATGGACAAGCTGGGATTGCGGAAAAAAACCCTGGAGCAGATCAACCATGTGCAATGGGTGCCGTCCTGGGGAAAAGAGCGGATCTATGCCATGATCGAGAACCGGCCGGACTGGTGCCTGTCCCGGCAGCGGTCCTGGGGGGTTCCCATTCCGGTGTTTCATTGCAGTGACTGCAAAAAGATCTATGTGACCCGGGAATCCGTGGACAAGATCCATGCATTGTTTCTGGCACATTCTTCTGACATCTGGTTTGAAAAAGAGGCGGCCGAGCTGATGCCGGACAACGCGGTCTGCGCCGAATGCGGCAGCCGGCATTTCACCAAGGACCACAACATTCTGGATGTGTGGTTCGACTCGGGTGTCAGTCATGCAGCCGTGCTCACGGAATTTCCCGGTCTGCGCCGGCCGGCCGATATGTATCTGGAAGGCTCGGACCAGCACCGGGGCTGGTTTCATTCCTCTTTGCTGACGGCGGTGGGCCGTACGGGGAACGCCCCATACAAGACGGTGCTCACCCATGGATTTGTGGTGGATGAGGCCGGGCATAAAATGTCCAAGTCCGTGGGCAATGTGGTGGCCCCGGAATCGGTGATCAAGCAGTACGGGGCGGACGTGCTGCGCTTGTGGGCCGCATCGGCCGATTACCGGGGGGATGTGAGCATCTCCGACAACATCATCAAGCAGCTGTCCGATGCCTACCGCCGGATCCGCAACACCTGCCGGTTCATGCTGGGCAATTTCACGGACTTTGACATGGCCGCCGATGCCAGGCCTGTGTCAGAGATGGGAGAGCTGGACCGGTTTATCCTTCACCGCCTGTATCAGGTGACTCGAAAAGCCATAACCGCCTATGACACCTATGAATTTCATACCATTTACCATGCACTGCATAATTTCTGCGTGGTGGATCTGTCCGCGTTTTATCTGGATATCATCAAAGACCGCCTGTATACCTCACCGCCGAAAAGTCCTGAAAGACAAGATGCCCAGACGGTCATGGCCATGATCCTGGATGCCCTGGTGAGAATCATGGCACCCGTGCTGCCGTTTACCGCCGAAGAGATCTATGCCTACATGCCGCCGGGCAAAGAGAAAAAGGAAAGTGTGCACATGGAGTCCATGGCCGTGGCAGACCCGCAATGGCAGGACAAGCAGCTGGCTGTCAAATGGACCGGGATTCTGTCATTGCGGTCTGAAGTGACCAAAGCCCTGGAAGCGGCCCGAAAAGACAAACTCATCGGTCATCCCCTGGATGCGGCAGTAAAGATCAAACTGCCTGAAACGGAACTTTCCGGCATTGTCCGGGATCTGGACATGGCATTGTCCGATATCTTTATCGTGTCATCGGCAGTCCTGACAGATACGTCAGAGGAGGGCGCTTTTCAGAGCAAAGAGATCCCGGGACTGGAAATTGCGGTAAAAAAAGCCGCCGGAGAAAAATGCGAGCGCTGCTGGCGGTTCAGCCGGGATATAGGACAGGATGCCCGGTTTTCCACAGCCTGCGGCCGGTGTGCAGCTGCATTGAATCAGATCCTGTAAAAAAAAGGGTGTTGTGGGGAAAAAAGAATGCAGACGTCTGATCCTGGTGAGCGGAATCGTGGTTCTGATGGATCAGATCACCAAAAAACTGATCATGGCCCGCCTTGGTTTGTATGAAACCATCCAGGTGATTGACAATTTTTTCAATATCACCCATGTGTTGAACCCGGGCGGGGCGTTCGGACTTTTTGCCACCCAGTCCCAGCTGGTGCGCAACCTGGTTTTTCTGGTATTGTCCTCGGGGGTGGCCCTGTTTATTTTGTGGTTCTACTTCCGGGTGGCCAGAACCCATCTATGGTTGTCTCTGGGTCTGGCCCTGATTTTCGGCGGGGCCGCAGGCAACCTCATCGACCGGTTCCGGTATGGGCACGTGGTGGATTTTCTGGATGTTTATGTGGGAACGGCCCACTGGCCCGCGTTCAATGTGGCGGATTCAGCCATCAGTATCGGTATGGGGGTGCTGATCTATCATGTGATATTCAAAAAAATGCCGGAGATGTGACATGCATCCGATTCTCGTTCATGTCGGCGGTTTTACGCTGTACACGTATGGATTTTTCCTGGCCATGGGATTTCTGGCTGCGATCTGGTTTTCCAAACGCAATGCCCGGTTTTATGATCTCAAGCCCGATGATATTTCCGATCTGTTTTTTGTGATCCTGGTGTCGGGCATTGCAGGGGCCCGGCTTTTGTATGTGATCATCAATTTCGACGATTTCCGGGCCTCTCCGCTGGATATCTTCAAGCTCTGGAACGGGGGCCTGGTCTTTTTCGGGGGATTCATCGGGGCCGTGGCCGGGTCCATTATCACCCTGAGGATCAAGAAACTGCCGTTTTTCAAGACCGCGGACACCATTGCACCGGGCGCGGCGCTGGGCCATGGGATCGGCCGGCTGGGGTGTTTTTTTGCCGGATGCTGCTACGGCCGGCAGTGCGACCTGCCCTTTGCCGTGCAGTTTTCTCATCCGGACAGCCTGGCGCCGCTGCATGTGTCGCTGCATCCCACCCAGATCTATATGGTTGTGGCCAACCTGGTGCTGTTTTTCATCCTGGTGTTTCTCCAGCGGCACAAGCGGTTTCATGGGATGATTTTTTTCAGTTACATGATATTATATTCTGTTTTCCGGTTCATCATCGAATTTTTCCGGGGGGATTTCCGGGGGGATTTTTTCTTCGATTTTTTATCCATATCCCAGGGAATCGGGATTCTGGCCATTCTCATCGCTGTTGTCGTGATGGTGAAACTGGCCCTCTCCAGCCATGCCGACCGTTAAACATCCCGGCCTGGGCCAATGGCTGGCCGCACCCGGCAATCCGATCCCCGGGTTTGTGCTGTGTGCCGGAGAGGAATACCTGGTTCAAAAAGCCGTGGATCAGATCAACACCCGTGTGATGGACAACACCGGCCCGGAATGTTCTCTGGAAACCCTGGATGGTCGTATGACCTCCATGGGAGATGTGATCGAGCAGGTCAGCACGTTTTCTTTTCTGGGAGGGAAACTGGTCCTGGTCCGCCACACTCCGATGTTTGCCGTCAAAACCGGGGCCGGGGAAGTATCGTATTCGGAAAAAGACCTGAACCGATTGTCTGAAGTGGTTGAAACCGGCATTCCGGAAGGGCATTTTCTGGTGATGACGGCCGACTCCCTGGACCGGCGCAGAAAAATTGTCAAAACCCTGGAAAAAACCGGCCTGATCGTTGACTGCACCGTGCCCCAGGGTGCCAGAAAAGCGGATCTGGACGATCAGCGGCAAATCCTTCAGGACATTGCCAAACCGATCCTGGCCCGGTCTAACAAAACGATGGATCCGGCCGCGTTTTCCGATCTTGTGGACCGCACCGGGTTCAACCCGGCCCTGTTTGCACAGAACCTGGACAAACTGGTGGCGTACACCGGGGATCGCACGACCCTCTCCCGGACCGATGTGGGAACCCTGATTCAACGAGATAAAAAAGACCCGATTTTCAGCCTCACCAATGCGATGATGGAAAAAAACACGGGGCAGGCCCTGTTTTATCTGTCGTCATTGCTCAAAGACGGGTTTCATGTGTTACAGATTCTCAAGGCCTTTGAAAATCTGGTCCGCCGCATGCTTATCGTCAAGGCGTTTATGCTGGATTTTTCACAGACCCATCCGCACCTCCGGGTGGACGGGATGAATTTCAATCTGTTCAAACAGCAGATCATGCCGGCCATCATCGCCCACGATCAGGCGGCCCGGGATCAGGCAGAGACATTTGTCAAAGATCTGGTGATCGCCCCGAATCCCAACAATCCCTATCCCGTGTTTCAAACCGTTGAAAAATCCACCCGGTTTTCCTTGAATGAGCTGAGAAATGCGCTCATTTCTCTGGGAGATCTTGATTTTGCCCTGAAATCGTCATCCATCACTGCACAAGCGGCCATTGAACAGTTTGTGATGATATTCTGCCAAAAAGGAGGCCCTCACCATGCAGCGTAAAACCAAAATCATTGCCACCATTTCCACCTTGAACAGTTCCAGTGAGTTCATCGAGGGGCTGTACCGGGCCGGTATGAATGTGGTTCGGCTCAACACGGCCCACATGACCCATGACGATGCCCGGATGGTGATAGAAAACACCCGGGCCGTGTCCGAGAAAATCGGGATTCTGCTGGATACCAAAGGACCTGAGATCCGCACCTGTGACGCCGAAGCACCCTTGGCGGTCCGGCACGGGGATTCGATCCGGATCCAAGGAGATCCGGACGGAATTTCCAGGGATGACATCATTTATGTGTCCCATAAGGGATTTGTCAACGATGTGCCCATCGGCAGCTCCGTGTTGATCGATGACGGCACCGTGGCCCTGGCGGTCATGGATCAGTCAGATGAGTATCTGGTGTGCCATGTGGAAAACGACGGGGTGATCCATCCCCGGAAAAGCGTGAACATTCCGTCGGTCCATGTGAAGCTGCCGGCCTTGAGTGAAAAAGACAAAGGTTTCATTGAATTTGCCGCAGACCATCATCTTGATTTCATTGCCCATTCTTTTGTGCGCAACAAAGAGGATGTGCTGGCCGTGCAGGCGATTCTGGACAAAAAAAAATCGCCCATCAAGATCATTGCAAAAATTGAAAACAACCAGGGGGTGGAACATATTGATGAGATTCTGGATCATGCCTATGGCGTGATGATTGCCAGGGGAGATCTGGCAGTGGAGATCCCCACGGAAAAAATTCCGTTGATCCAGAAAAAAATCGTCACCAAATGTATCGAACGGCGCAGTCCCGTGATTGTGGCCACCCAGATGCTGCATTCCATGATCGATTCCCCGAGACCCACCCGGGCCGAAGTGTCGGATGTGGCCAATGCCTGTCTGGATCGAACGGATGCGTTGATGCTGTCCGGAGAGACCGCCAGCGGCAAATACCCGGAAGTGGCGGTGAGAACCATGGCCAAAATCGCCCGGGAGGTGGAAACCAGTTTGAGCAGTTTTATCAACACGCCGTATACATCGGAAAAAATCGTGACTGCCTATCTGGCCAAGGCAGCGGTCAAGGCGGCACTGCGATTGAACACCCAAGCCATTGTGGCGGATTCTTTGACCGGGAACACCATACTGGCTTTGGCCGCCTACCGGGGGGACAATCCCATTTACGCCCAGGTGTATGACAAACGGGTGATGCGGCAGTTGTCGCTCTCGTTCGGGGTGTCGGCGGACTACATCCCCATGAATGCCGGATCCATGGAATCCCTGAAGCTGTCCATCTGCCGGCTGCTGGAAGAAAAAAAACTGGCGGATGATTCATTGATCATCGTTTTGGCGGGAAGTTTCGGGCCGGCCCATGGGGCGTCGTTCATTGAAATCGCCAGTGCCGGCGCGTTAAAGGAAAAATGCGTTATCCTGTAACCGGTTGAAACAGTTCTTCCGCCTGGTAGGAACTTCTCACAAACGGCCCGGACGCCACTTTTTTACATCCCAGGTTCCGGGCGGTTTCGGCCAGCTCGTCAAACTCTTCCGGCGGATAGAATTTGACGACCGGCAGGTGGTCCCGGGTGGGCTGGAGATACTGGCCGATGGTGAGCATGTCGCACCCATGGTCCAGCAGGTCCTGCAGGGTCTGATCCAGCTGGGTCCGGGTTTCTCCCAGACCCACCATGATCCCGGATTTGGCCGGCATGTCCGGATTCAGGCGCTTGACGTTTCGCAGCAGATCCAGAGATCTCGGGTACACAGCCTCGGGCCTTGCTTGCATATACAAATCAGCCACGGTTTCAATATTGTGGTTGATCACATCCGGGCCGGCATCCATCACGGTTTTCAAGGCCTCGACATCTCCTTGAAAATCCGGTATCAGCACTTCCACCCGCAGGGTCTGCCCGGTGTTCCGCCCCATTTGCCGGATCGCCCGGATCACGGCGGCAAAATGGGCGGCTCCGCCGTCCGGCAGATCATCCCGGGTCACGGAGGTGACCACCACATAGTGAAGGCCCAAATCCCGGGCCGCTTTGGCCACCCGGGCCGGCTCGTCCGGATCCACGGGCAGGGGAGCCTGGGCCGTGATGTTGCAGAACCGGCAATGCCGGGTACACTGGTCGCCTAAGATCATGAACGTGGCCGTGTCTTTGGAAAAACATTCAAACATGTTGGGGCAGTTGGCTTCCTGGCAGACCGTGTGAAGTCCGGCCCCGGACAGCAGCCGGGTGACCCGGGCATAATCGCCGCCCCGGGGAAGGTGTTTTTTCAGCCAGGCCGGCTTTCCTTTTTTTTTCGCCGTGTTATGCATGAGCCGATTCCTTGTCCTTGACCGGATGAAAATGAAACCATTGACAGAAATAGGTGATCAGGGTTTCCTTGACCGCATCCATGGGAAGAGGGGCGTTGGGCAATCCCCGGTCTGCCAGTTCCTGTTCCAGTGAGGTCATGGAAAGACCGGACATGCCGCAGGGATTGATCCAGGAAAACGGGGTCAGGTCCATGGACACGTTCAACGCCAGGCCGTGGATGCTGATGCCGTGTTTGATGGACAATCCCACGGACCCGATTTTTTTCACGCCTTTCCACATGCCGTGGTTTCTGGGGTCCCGGTGAATCCGTACCCCGAAATCCCTGGCGGTCTGTTTCATGATTTCCTCAAGCCCGTACACGAAATCCATGACCCCGATCCGGGCCTGTTCCAGGTCCACCACCGGGTAGAGCACGGCCTGACCCGGTCCGTGATAGGTGACATTGCCGCCCCGGTCCGTCTGAACCAGGGCCACGCCCCGGTCGTGGAGAAAACCTTCGGACACGGTCAGGTTTTCTTTGCCCCCGTTTCTACCGAAAGTGAACACGGACGGATGCTGGACAAAAAAAATTTGGTCCGACAGGGTCCGGTTTGCTGTTTTTTCCCGGCGGACGGTTTCCTGAAGTTTCAAGGCAGCGTTGTATTCCAGGAAACGCAAGTCCTGGAATACAACGGCGCGGGATATGGATCTTATCCTCTGAGGCATGGCTTTCTGGCTGCGGCCACTTCATCGAGCCGGGTCACCTTGGGCAGAACCGGGGCTTGGGTCAGTTTTTCCGGATCGGTTTCCGCTTCTCTGGCAATGGCTTTCACCGCATCGATGAACTGGTCGATGTCTTCTTTGGATTCGGTTTCCGTGGGTTCCACCATGAACGATCCGTCCACCACCAGCGGGAAGTACACCGTGGGGGGATGGAATCCGTAATCCAGCAGCCGTTTGGCCATATCCATGGTGGTGATATGAAAGGGCTGCTGATTGGCATCGTTGAACACGCATTCATGCATGCAGGGCCGGTCATAGGGCAGGTTCAGGGTGCCCTTGAGGGATTCCTTGATGTAATTGGCATTGAGCACGGCCAGGCGGGACACGTCCAGCAG
>JAABUD010000005.1 GCA_011389555.1 Desulfotignum sp.
CGGTCATCACTGCTGTAATCTCCGTGGGAAAAGGTCATGCCCAGCCGGGAGAGAAAATCCGCATGAAAGGGGTACAAAGACGGATCATCTCTCAATGGCACGGTTGCGGCAAACGCGGGCAGGTGGTTATAAAATGCGCGTCGCAATGCATCCCCGAACTGTTTGACCTGATTGAAATCCAGGTGATCATCCACCTCGAACCAGGGCATGTCCTCGATTTTTTTGTGCCAGACGTCATCGGTGATCCGGCCGGTTTTTTTTGCGTGGTGGTACAGCCGGGTGCCGGGAAAGGTCACCAGCAGATAGAACACCGCGCCCAGGGGCTGAAGCTGCATCAAAAGATCGATGCTTTCCCGGATGGTGTCCCGGGTTTCTCCGGGAGCGCCGTAAATGAAATATGCCCGGGGAATCATACCCAGGGCCGCAGTCTGGTGAAAGGCCTGCACAGCCCGCGAATTGGGAACCGGTTTTCCCAGCCGTTTTTTGATGACATCCGATCCGGATTCCACCCCGTAACTGATCTGGATGCACCCGGCTTTCCGCATCATGGCCAGCAGCTGCGGATCCACGCAGTCCACCCGGGAAATCGCGTGCCAGGTGATGCCCAGATCGGCATGGGTCAGTTTTTCGCATAGATTCATCACCCGGTCCCGGTCCATGGTAAAGGTATCATCACTGATATAGAAATGGGTCACCCCTTTGCCGGCCAGGGTTTGTATCTCTTCAAAGAACCAGTCCGGAGAGTGAAACCGGACATTTTGGGTGCCCCAGAACAAAGGGGAGCCGCAGAAGGTGCAGGCACCCGGGCATCCCCTGGACATGGCCAGATGCTGAAACACAAAATACCGGGAGGGGTGGACCAGCTGGTCCAGATCCTGGATCAGCGGGACCGGTCCGGTGTGCTGGATCCTGTTTTTGTTCCTGAACACCAGTCCCGGAATCCGGCTGACATCGGGCCAATCTTTGTGAGAATCCGGGCCGGTCCATCCGGCCAGCGATCGAACCAGGGACAGGCAGGTTTGTTCTCCTTCGCCTTTGACGATGAAATCCAGGGCCGGGCAGGCATCCAGAAAATAATCCGCCATGAACGTGGGGGCCGGCCCGCCAAACACGGTAATGATTCGGGGCCGCATTTTTTTGGCGGTCCGAGCCAGAGACATGGCCGAGAACCGGGTGGGGGTGGTCACGGAAAATCCGATCAGATCGGGCTGCCGGGATTCAATTGCTGCGGCGAATGCGGCATCCGGATCGGTCACATCCTCTTGTGCCAGGTTGAGAATGGCTGCTTCAAATCCTCTGGCCAGCACCTGGGCCGCCAGATAGTACAGGCCCACCGGCACCACCGTGGCATCCGTATCAGTGACGCGCGGGTTCAGGCATATCGGATTGACAAACAGCAGCTTCATGTCACCGCCTCTGGGCCGGTTGTTCCGGGCACCGGGTCATGAAAACGTTTTGAAAACCAGCTCGTCAAGGGACCGTTTGGGCACATGGTGCACCTGGTTTTCATCCCGGAAATACTTGATACTCCCATCCGGCCCCACATCATCGACGACCGAGTGTTCCTTGGGTTTGCCCAGGGCCACCACCAGCTTGACTTCCAGGTGATCCGGAATGTCCAGCCGCGCGTTGATTTTTTTGATGTTGATGGCCCCGAACATGCAGCCGGCCAGTCCTTTGGCCCGGGCCCCCAGCAGCAGGGTCTGGGCCGCGATCCCGTGGTCGCACCAGAATTTGCCGGTGATGGTGTGGTCACCGGTGATCACGATATAGGCCGTGGGCCGCTCGGATGGGTCCGGCCCGGGCCAGTCCGTGAGATAGGCGGCCCATCCCAGGCAGTCGAAAATCGCCTGGTTGATCGGTTCGCTGGTGGAAAGAATGTATTTCAGGGGCTGATTGTTGGCGGCGGACGCACTGTGCCGGGCCAGGTCCACCAGGTCGGTCAGTTCTTCCATCCTGATTTTGACAGCAGTGTCAAACCGGCGGCAGGATCGATTTTCCTTTACCAGGGTTGTAAAGTCTTGAAATGATATCATGGCCATGTCGTCCTTATTCGTTGCATGGCACCCGTTCAAACCGGGGCATGTTGATGTCGATCCATTCCAGGATCTTGTCCATTTCTTCGGCCACCTGCTGCAGGGCGGTTCCCCGGTGGCTTTCCTGTGCCTTTTGTTCCATGGGAATCTGGGCAAAGGTTTTGTTGAATTTTGGATAAAAGAACAGCGGATCATATCCAAACCCGTTTTCACCGGCCGGTTCCCGGGTGATGATGCCTTCGCACCGGCCCTCATAGGTCAGGGCGGCCCCGGTGGGAACGGCAATGGAGATCACGCATTCAAAGGCGGCCCGCCGGTTGTCATGGCGTTCGAGATCCTTCAGCAGTTTGGCCACATTGTCGGCATCTGTGGCGTGATCTCCGGCATACCGGGCGGAAAGGATCCCCGGGGCACCGCCCAGGGCCTCCACACACAGGCCGGAATCATCGGCCATGGCCGGATATCCCAGGACCCGGGCCGTAAAGGATGCTTTTTTGTATGCATTGTCGTCAAAGGTGGCTCCGTCCTCGATCACCGGCGGGATCGGGCCGAAATCGGTCAGGTTTTTGATGTCCAGGGGGAAATCTTTTAAAAGGTCCCGGATTTCCCGGGTTTTGCCTTTGTTGGTGCTGGCCAGTACCAGAATCTGTTTCAATGGAAAAGCTCCTGTTGCTTGAAATTTTTCATTCGGGCATTATCGTTTCAACAGTATAAGACGCAGTCGCGTTTTTGTAAAGGCGGCCCTGTCCCTCAGGATGACATGATGACTGATTTTGAACCTGTTGTAACGGAGGTGAAGACGTATGTTTGCCAATGCCATGGAGGTTTTCAAACTCCTGGATAAATCCAATTGCAGAAAATGCAATGAATCCACTTGTCTGGCCTTTGCGTCAAAAGTGTTTCTCGGACAACGGGATCTGTCTGATTGCCCCCGTCTGGATCCCGAGGTGACTGCCCGGTACACGGATACACCCGGAAAGGGATTCAAGCCCGGGGAGTCGGATTATGAGCGGGAGCTGGAAGCCATGCAGGACCGGGTCAAAGAGATTGACCTGGCGGATGCGGCCCGCAGAACCGGCAGCCGGTTTGACGGGACCTGGCTGACCCTCCGCATATTCGGCAAACCGTTTTCCGTGAACCAGGAAGGGCATTTTACATCAGATCTGCATATCAATCCGTGGATTACCGGGCCGGTGTTGACCTATGTGCTGGAAAGTAAAGGAGCCCCCATCACCGGCCAGTGGGTGCCTTTCCGGGAACTGGCCGGAGCCCGGGAGCTGAACGGTCTGTATGTGAAACGCACGGAAGAACCGTTGAAAAAGATTGCAGATATCCATCCGGATCTGTTCGAGGACCTGGGCGTTATCTTCAATGGGAAAGAGATCGAGGAACAGTATCAGGCCGATATCTCCATGGTGCTGTACCCGTTGCCCCTGGTGCCCATGATGATCTGTTACTGGAAACCGGATGACGGCATGGATTCAGACCTGCACCTGTTTTACGATAAAAGTGCATCGGATAACGGCGGCAGCGATATGGTGTTCCGCCTGACCGCCGGCATTGTCCAGATGTTCGAAAAACTGGCCAAAACCCATGGCTGGAGCGCGGCTGCATCCGTTTGACGACAATAATCAGGTGCCGGTTTTCCGGCTGTCAGATATCCAGGGGGATTCCGGTCAGCTCTTCCACCTGGTCCAGGGTCAAATCGAGGGTGTCCTGGCACACTTGATTCACCTGCTCGATATCCGGGAGTCCGGATATTTTTTTCCGGGTCTGGCGGAGGGTCAGTAAAATCCGGTTTTGCGTATCCATGTCAACAGGATGGGCGGACAGCGTCGGGGTCAATTTCCGGATCACCCGGTCAATTCGCTTCCTGGCCTCATGACGGCACGCTTCCAGTTTCCGGGCCTCGATCTGCAGGTGACAGGCGTTCACCGTGTCGAAAAGATCCCGGGCTTTCGGGATTTGGTCAAACGGTTCCGGAGAGCCGAAGATGACTGTCAATTCATAGTATGCCCCAGCAATGTCGGAAGTTTCTTCCATGTCGCCCAGATTTTCCCTGAACCCGGGCATGGCCTGTTTCACCTGATCCCAGAATGCCAGATCTTTTGTATAAAACACACGAATTTTCCGGATGTCATGAGCGGCCGCGGTCAGATGCCGGGCCTGTTCAAAACAGCTGGTGAGCAGGGCATGGGCGGTCTGATTTTCAAGCAGGTGCGATGTAAAGACCAGAAGTTTTCTGATCCGGTCGCTTCCCGGATACCCGTCGGTTGTTGACCGGGCATGCCAGGTTTGCAGATCTGTGTGCCATTGTTTGATCCGGTTCAAAACGGCAAATGCAAATGCATGCTGGTCTGTGTGTCCTGCAAGGGGGTCGTCCATGGATTCAAACACCTGCTGCACCCTCTGGAAAGTGGATACCGGTACCTGTTTGTTCAAGATGACACAGATGTCTGTATCCGGATCTTTCATCAGGATTTTTTTGGTCTCCAGGGCGGTGATCGGCTGGTTCCTGAGGTAGAAGCTGATTTTCAGTTCATGAACAAAACCGAAAATCATTTGCAGAATATCGAATTCCCGCAGGTGGTTCCTGGTTGACAACGACTCGACAATGTCGTTCAAACGGGCTTGTCCATGCATCATGCACTGCCGGGCAATGGATGAGAGAACGCCCTCGGTCAGATGTACGTCATCCATTTCCAGCCCGAACAGAATCTGTCGGGGGCCGATTTCAATCTCCTTGATCCATGATTTTTTCAGATGTGCTTCCATTGCATGACCTGCATTATCGGATTTGGCAGTCCTGGCTGCCGTGGTTTATATCCGGGGGTCATTCCTGATCGGTACCCGTCTACCTGACCGGTCTTCAGCTTATAGGATCTATTTTGCGTGTCAAGCCCTGTTCTTCGGCAAATGCAGGTGATCATTCTGATGGGTCAAGTTCTGTGTCAGGGCGTTTCGGCACTCGTCGCTGATGGGCGCGGGGAACGGGGAGGTCCTCCCGGGTCCCTGGTTTGTGATGAACTGAAAACAAATGAGATTGGGCTGGTATTTTCCACGGCAATATGGCAAGGTAAAAACCGGTGATAATGGAAACGGAGTTGGCAAAATGAAAGTGATCCATTGGACGGACTGTGAGGAAAATCAGATTGACAAGCTCCCTTACCAGGGCAGGCAGCTGGATGTCATCGACACCCGCATCCGCAGGCTGTCCAGCCACGGGGAGGATGACACCGGAGTTCCGGAATACGGATTGCGGTTCTCTATATCAGCCGGGCGCCGCTGCCCGGTAAAGAATTCAGAGCCGGTTGACCGGCACATTGGCCAGCTGCTCCTCCAGATATTCATCCATCAGCTCCTGGTACCTGTTTTCAGGAAAGTTCCTGCTGCAGGACCTGCAGCAGAAAAAGACCTTTGTTCAGGTCCGCCGGATGTAAAGGTCTCCACCGCAGGCCGGGCATTTTTCTTTGATATGCATGGAGTATTCATACATGAATCCGCCGGTTTTTACAAATAACTTTTGTTCACACACAGGAGGAATTGGATAAAATGGATAAAAAAAAGATCATGCTGATATATTTCAGTCCCACGGCCACCACAAAAACCGTGCTTGAGGCGATCGCAAAAGGCACTGGGTTTGATGTGGACAGTTATGATATTACATCGTCTCAGGCCAGGAAGCAGGTGCCGCAAAAACTGGACACGTCCCTGATTGTTTTCGGGGCACCGGTATACAGCGGCAGGGTACCCGGGGTGGCGGCAGATTTTTTCAAACAGCTGTCTGCGCCGGGCATCCCTGCGGTTCCGGTCGTGGTTTACGGCAACCGGGAATATGACGATGCGCTGCTGGAAATGAAAGATATCTGTGTTCAGTGCAAATGCCGTCCGATAGCTGCCGGCGCATTCATCGGTGAGCATTCTTTTTCCACACAATCGGCTCCCATTGCCCCGGACAGACCGGACAGCAGAGATCTGCAACGTGCCGCTGAATTCGGGCAAACCATTGCCGGGCGGATGGCAAAAATGGGTTCGGGCCGATCGGATGCCGAGGTGTCGGTGCCGGGCAATGTACCTTACAGAAAACCAGCAACGCCCAAAGGTGTACCGTTCATAGATGTGACAGACGACTGTACCGCCTGCGGTACCTGTGCGATGGTCTGTCCGGTGGATGCGATCGATGAAAACAGCGGGTTCTGCACATTGGATGACATCTGTATCCATTGCTGCGCCTGTATCAAAGCCTGCCCTGAATCTGCACGGACCATGAAAGACGGCCCGTTCAAGAATGTGGCTGCCAAACTGAATCAGACCTGCGGCAACCGGAAAGAACCGGAAACATTTTTTGCCGACATCCAGGAATGACCACCGGCCTGACCGGTGTGCCGGCGGACCGGGCCGATGATTATTTCTTGTTTTTTTAGGTTGACAACCGCCCAATTTCTATTAATTGTATGGATGTATCTGCTGCCGTTTTTGATAGACGCGCAAACATGAATTGGACGCGGTGACCGATCAGAGGCGGTACTGTTTATTTTGAACGCTAAAAAAAAGGAGACGAATGATGCCAGCAGTTGGAGAGACCTACAAATGTGAAATATGTGGAAATGTCGTGGAAGTAAAGGAAGCCGGCGGCGGTGAGCTGGTCTGCTGTGGACAGCCCATGGAGAAACAGTAACACGGGAGTGATTGATATCTTTACCTGACGCTGCAAGAGCAGAAAGGGTGGGCAACCGCCTCTTTCTGCTCTTTTTTTTGATCGGTTTCCTGTAATCCGCTCAATCAATGAGCGGATCGAGCATATAAAGAATATCGCTTTCCCGGGATGGATAGGGTGCCATGATGTGGTCATCTCTGAGTTTGATGACAGAAGTTCTGTCAATCATGGCCTGTTTACACGCATTGACCAGACCGGTGGTGTTGTCTCCCAGAAAATGTGCACCCAAAATGCGGCCCTGTTGATCCACCAAAATCTTGTAAGCCGCGTGTTTCATGCCGATCCGCCGGTAGGTGGGCCAGCTTACATCGGTTTCATGACTTTTCCAGTATGAAATATTTTCCTGCTGAAGCCGCGCTTCGGTCTTGCCCACCATTCCCAGCTGGGGATAGGTGAACAGGACTGCGGGCACGGCCGTGTAATCCATGGCCGGGAGGTCTGTGCCGTTTTCCAGGGCCATCACGGCCCGGGCCGCCACGTGGGCCTCCATGTCCGCCACCCGGGCCAGCATCACGGTATTGGCGCAGTCACCGATGGCAAAAATGTGGGGAATCGATGTCTGCATGGCCGGGGTGACGTCAATGCCTTTTCTGGATGATTCGATGCCGGCAGTATCCAGAGACAGCGGTTCAATATCGGGAATCCGCCCGGCACAGTTCACCACCTGATCCACCACCAGGGGCGGACCGGATGTAAAATTCACGGTGTATTCATTGCTGTTTTTTGTCACAGAGGTTACCGATATGCCGGTTCGTACCTGAATACCGTCTGCTTCCGAGGCCCGGACCAGTTGTGTTACCATGTCCTGATCAAAAGGTCCCAGGGGACGGTCGCCGGCTTCAAGGATATGGATATTCTGGTTTCGGCTGCCGAGCCGGGCTGCAAAATGAGCGAATTCAAAAGAGATGAAACCGCCGCCGATAAACGCGATGCGCAGGGGCAAAGATGTCAGGTCCAGAAAGTCATCACTGGTGATCAGATGCTCGGCCCCGTCAATCGGCAGTTTGGCTGGAACGGCCCCGGCTGCGATCATCACATACCGGGTGTTGTAATCCGTGTGGCCGATGCGCAGGGTGACGGCATCCAGAAATCGGGCCCGGCCCTGCAGATAGGTGATGTCACTGCCTTTGAGTCCGGAGACAGTGCCTTCGGGAATCTTTGAGGTAAACCGGGTTTTTTCCTTTTGTACCTGCTCCCAGCTGAACCCGGGCGGTTTTGTGATACCTTTTCCCAGCAGATGATGACACCGGGCCACCATCTCCATGGTTTCATAAAACCATTTTTTTGCCTGACAGCCCCGCAGGGCACAGACCCCGCCAGGAGTCGGACTGTTTTCAGCAATGGCCACCCGATACCCTTCTGCGGCCAGATCATAGGCCGCGGTCTGGCCGGCGGTGCCGGTACCGATCACGATCACGTCGAATTTTTCCATGATATCCCCCCTGTTCCCCTTTTTTGAAAAAAATGCCCGGTGCCGCCTGTGAAAGGCCGCACCGGGCATGATGACTTGATATACAGGAATCCTGTAAACCGGGAAAAGTTAACTTTCAATCACCCCGGCCCGGACCCCTTTCAGATAATTCATGCAGTAGTTGTCATGGCCCAGCAGCATGTCCGCGGTTTTGATGGTGCCCATGATCTTTTTGTCCAAAGGATCGATAATGGCGGAATCCATGCCCGATGCCATCATCAACGTGACAAAGGTCCGGTTGATGATGTGGCGCTGGGGCAGGCCATAGGATATGTTGGAAAGTCCCCCGGTGATATGCACCTCCGGATACTTGCCTTTGATGGCCCGCACCGCGTCCAGGACCATCACCCCTTTGGTGGAGTCGGTGGAAATCGGCTGCACCAGGGGGTCCACATAGATGTTGCCGGTGGGGATGCCGATCTTGTTGAGTTCCGCCACCAGGGTTTCGGCCCGGGCCACGATGTCATCGGAGGCGGCGGGCATGCCGCCGTCATCCATGCACAGCGCAATCACCTTGCAGTCCTTGCCTTTCAGAAACGGAATCATGTTGTCAAACCGCTCTTTTTCCAGGCTGATGGAGTTGATCATGGGGGTTTTTTCCACCATGGCAAAGGCCATTTCCAGAATGGCCGGGTCCGGGCTGTCCAGGGCCAGGGGCACGGTGGCAATGGGCTGGATGGTTTCCAGCAGCCATTTCATGTCCGTTTCCTCATGGCCGATGCGGGCCCCGGCATTCACGTCGATAAACGCGGTGCCGGCTTGCAGCTGTTTTTTGACATCATCGATGATGTAGTCGGCATTCCGATCCGCCACAGCGGCCTGGACCAGCTTTCTGGAGGTGTTGATGCGTTCTCCGATTACTTCAAACATGGGTTTCTCCTTATCTGTATCCCGCTATGCAGCAAGGCGTTTGGCCAGTTTGGAGGCAGACCCGGCATCCGGTGCGAAGCCGTCCGCACCGATCTCATCGGCAAAAGACTGGGTGACCGGGGCCCCGCCTACCAGGATTTTCACCTGATCCCGCAGCCCGGCTTCCACAATGGCGTCGATGGTCTGTTTCATCATGGGCATGGTGGTGGTCAGCAGCGCGGACAGGCAGACGATTTTGGCATTGGTTTCCTTGATTTTGGACACAAAGTCTTCGGGCGGGATGTCCACACCGATGTTGGTCACTTC
>JAABUD010000006.1 GCA_011389555.1 Desulfotignum sp.
GGCTGAGGCCGGACGATTTCTTCCACATTGATCTGGATCACCGTGCCGATGACCGGCTTGGTTTCTCTGCCTTCAGGAATGGAGCAGTAGCTGGTCACGCCCACCAGGTGCGGATCCGCACCCAGCTGATAGATCATGTCCGTGATCAAGGGGCCTGAAGACACCACCCGGTTCAACGGTGTCTGTTCCATGGCATGGCCTTTCAGTATCCAGGGGCCGGTCAGCAGACAGACCAGTACCAGTGCCAGACCGGTTTTTTTCATAACGGGCCTCCCTGGCCGACCGCCCCGTTGAACAGGGCATCCAGGGCCATGGCAATCACCCGGGGCACTTTGGGACGGGTGACAAAAACCTGCCAGGTCTCCAGGGGTTTTGCCGCGATCATTTCAGCGGTTTCCCGGCAGGTTTGCTCAAAGGCACCCAGATCCTTTATCAGGCCTTTGTCATACGCATCGCTGACAGCCAGGGCCGTGGCCATGAATCCCCGGTACAACGGATCCAGCAGAAGGGTCTCCACTGTCTGAATCAGCATATTTTCCGAAATATGACACTGGCAGGGAAGGTCTTCGGACAAAAGTTCATGCAGGGAAATCCCCCTTTTTTCCAGGCGCCGGAAAATATTGCGGTCGGACGTGATGCCGTTCTGTTTTTTGACGGCCTCTGTCACGGCCCGGTGAACCGCTTTGCCGATCAGTTCTCCCAGCCGGGTGTGCCCGCCGGCATTGTCCAGGACAGCCGGGCCGTGGCCTTCCACCACCAGGATGTTGTCCGTGCCCGTGCCCGTGGCCCGGTACCGGCCCTGTTCATAGCTGGACCGGATATCCAGGTCCAGCAGGGCTGCGGTTTTTCCTTCCGTGGCCGTGATCATGGCCCGGGTCATGGCCCGGGGGGTCAGGCGGTGACTGGTCATGACGATCAGGTTGATGGTGCCGGGTTCATAGAATCCGCCGGAATCCCGGGAGGTCCGCATGGCATTGCCCTCCACCCCGGCCGTGGCAAACACCGTGACCGCGATCTCTTTGAACCGCTCCTGTGCCGTACTCAAATGATCCATGTCCGCGCCGGTGAACAGAAACGCCGTGGTGTCCGGTGCCAGACCCAGTACATCAAACACCTGGGTTTTCAAAACGTCCAGTCCCTGGTCATGGACCAGAAGCCAGGTTTCCGGAGGGATATAATGATTTCCGATGGCCGTGACCCCGTGCTTGAATCCCTCCAGCGTGGAAAGAACCGACATGGGCCGGTCCAGCTGGATCACCAGGGATTTGTTGATAAAATCATGGATCCGGCTCTGCTTGACCGCCGCAGCCTGGACACAGGAAACATCTGTGTCCATGGGATTGCTTTGCGTCACCTGATTTTTTTGAAGCAGGGTGGGCTCATCTGCCAGGGAACTGCCGTGGATGGTGGTAAAGAGCCGCTTGACAAACTGTCCGGAACGGATGGATGCCCGGCAGGTCAACTCACAGGGGAAATAATAGATTTGGTTGTTTTTCACCGCATCCACATCCTTCCATCCGGGAAGGGAAAAAAACCGGTCCGCTGCTTCCCGGTCGCTGCCGCATCCATAAATCACCTGGGGATTGAAAGACGTCCACTGATCTTTGGATACCGGCACCACCGCACCCGTACCAAAGTCCGGAGGAATGCCCCCGGCCAGGGAAATCATATGATTCTGGAATGAATCCCTGCCCGGGGTCATGATCTGTTCTCTTCCCATGAGCCGGATCACCCGTTTGGGGGAGAGATCCGCTTTTCTCATTTTGGCGGTGACCCAGTCCAGGTCTGCGTTGATTTCAGCCACAAGGTGCCGGGCGTTTTCCTGTTTTTCCACCAGGTCTCCCAGCAGCAGCAATGTGTCCAGACTGTCCTGAAGGGTCTGTGTTTTGGCATGCACCCGCAAAATATCCCGGGACAACACAGAGGACAATGCCTGTAATTGAAACGGGTCATAAAAGAGCAGGTCCGGTTCCAGGGCTTCAATGGCGGCCGGAGATGGAAAGGAAAATCCACCTACCAGGGTTTTTCGGGCCGCATACCAGGGCCGGGTGGTATGGTAGGTAATGCCCTGGACCGAATCCTGTGCGCCCAGTGCAAACAGCATTTCCGTGATTGACGGCACCAGGCTCACAATCCGTTCCGGTTTTTTTGTGAGCTGAATCTCAGTGCCGGTGCCGTCGGTAAACCGCAATTCATTGCACAACCCGGGGGCAGATCCGAATATCCATGCGCTGATCAGGATTCCCAGCAGCGCGGTGATGAAGACATGACAAGATTTCATAACAACCGCCATTTCAGACCGATATATCCGGAAAGACCCGGGGTGGCATAACTGAAGGCATCTTCGTAATATTCGTCAAACAGGTTGTCCACCCGGGCAAAGATCTGGAACCGGTCACTGATGTCACAGGATCCGGACAGGTTCACCACGGTATAGTCATCCAGGGTGTTCACCAAAAGGCCGTCCTTGTCCTTGGCATAAGGAGAGGCAGCCCGTTCGCCCACCCACCGGGCATCCATGCCCACCTGCCATTTTTCCAGAAACCGGTAGGATGCCGTCAGTCCCACCTGGTTTTCAGGACGTCGGACCAGGCGGTTGCCTTCGGGGTCCCGGGTATGGGTATAGGTATAATTGAGGTTGAAAAACAGATCCCTGACCGGTGTCCAGGCCGCCGACACTTCCACCCCCCGGGTTTCGGTGTCTCCTTCAAGCTGATTGTATTTTGAGATGAGCATGTCATAATCGATGCGGTTTTCAAAATCCATTTCCCAGTAGCTCACGCCCAACGTCAGGTGATCATCCAGAAAATTCTGCTCCACCCCCAGATCCCAGCCCCGGCTTTTTTCCGGCGCAAGATCCGGGTTCCCATAGTCGGAAAAAAGTTCATACAGGGACGGGGATCTGAAACCGGTGCCAAAGCTGGCTTTGAGCCGTGTACCGGTTGAGAAGATTTCATAGGCGGGTGCGATTCTGAAGGTGGTTTTCCTGCCGAACGACTGGTGATCATCCATCCGGGCACCGGCGATCAGAACCAGGTTTTCTCCAATAAAAAGCTGATCCTGGAGCCAGTAACTGAGGGTATGGGTATCGGTATCCGGCATCCCGCTGCTTTGACTTTCCATGGCTTCATTGAAGTATCCGGCACCCAAAGACAACACATGGGTGTCAAAATCGATGTTGCCCTGCCAGGAGAAGTCATCTGTGTCACCCTTGTAGTCATACCAGGGTAGATTGTCATTGTCATATGCCTGGCGGTCATTTCGGTTGAATTTCCAGGATAGAATAGATTCAAACCGGCCGTCGGCAAACTGGTTGTTGATGCCGATTCGGCCTATTATCTGTTCGGATTCAGACCGTTTGTGCGTGGGACCGTCCGGGTTGGGAACCAGGGTGTTGACCCAGGTGCCGGAGACCGGATCCAGCACCCATGTGGAACTTATGTTGTCTCCGGAATATCCCCCCTCATAATCATCTAAATCCACCTTGGAATCCACATACCGCAGGGTGGATGAGACGGAAAAATTTTCATTGAATTCAATGCCGAAGTTTCCGGAAAGCGTGAGATTGTCATACCCGTCTTTTTCATCCGTGTTGCCATTCTGTGAGATGCGCGGGTTGTCCTTGTCTGCAATGGAAAACCCGTCCCGGGACAGATAGGAGCCGGATACGGCATATGTGAACTTGTCTGTGGCACCCGAGGCATGGGCGCCGGTTTTCCAGGTGCCGTAGGAGCCGCCTTCCACGGAAGCCGTGGCTTCAGGGTCTCTGCTCCCTTTTTGGGTGATGATGTTGATCACGCCGGCCGTGGCGTTGCTGCCGTACATAACACTCATGGCACCTCTGACCACTTCGATACGTTCCACCTGATCCAGGTTGATATCTGCGAGATCAGCGGACCGGTTGCGGTGGGAGGAGTCATTGAGAATAATACCGTCCAGCATGACCAGGGTGTTTTTGGAGTCCGCTCCCCGGAGGAACACGGAGGAGCTGGTTCCCATGCCGCCGGTGGAGGTGATAAACACACCGGGCACGGTTTTGAGAAGCTCCAGCACGGTATGGGCGTTTTTTTCTTCGATCTCTTTGGCCGTGATCACGGTGACGCTGTTGCCGCCGATCTTTGCGGAAGTGGTTTCGGTCTGGGTCACTGACACCACGACCTGATCCATGGTGGTCACCGCTTTATCTTCTGCCCGGCCGTCGGAAACGCCGGTGATTGCCGTCATCCAGAAAACAGCGATGATCCCCAGGTACATCCCTTTGTGTTTCATTTGATTCTCCTGTGCGCATTAACCAATTGCCGGTCCGGAGAAACCAAAAACCCCGGACCGAGTAAATCGATCCAGGGTTTCCCTTTTTAACACAAGATCTTGACCCAATTTTTTCTGGTCCGCGGAAAAAATTTTCAATCACCCAGGCAGGTCTTCTGGCTCACGGATCATCCTACTGGCCGCGCCTTCCCATACCATCATGGCACAGTGGCATTAGTGCGGCGGTGGTCCCCGTTTACAGCGGCGGGCCCGTCCCTGACTTTCACAGGGTTCCCTTTCAAGCTCAAAAATGAGCACCTTGGCGTTTGATCTGATTACCTATTTGCCGGCCGCTTTTTTGTCAAGTGTTTTTTTGCTGTTGACAAACCGCTGCCGCTTTTTCTATACATTGTCTCGATGTAAGATGTAACGTTTTTCAGGTTCCACTGGCGTGGATGAAAAGGGAACCCGGTGCAAATCCGGGATGGGCCCGCCGCTGTAATCGGGGACTTGGGCTGCACAATGCCACTGACCGGGATTTTATGTCGGGAAGGCGCAGCTGACAGGGAAGATCCGAAAGTCAGAAGACCTGCCTGGAAAATCGGCTGGACCCCTGTCAGGGGTTCCCGGCCGGCGCTGGATCGAAAACTGGACAGGGATTTTTGTTTTCAGCGCGGGGAAATCCCCGTGGACAAGGGGTTTTTCAATCTGAGGATAAATCAGGGCATCCCCGGATCATTTTGATGGTCCGGGGATTTTTAGTTTCTCCCCGGACGAAACTAAATTTTTATACGAGGAGCAAAAAATGAAAAAAATGATGAAACAACTGATTCCGGCAGTTCTGGCAACGGTACTGGTACTGGCTGCAGCCACCGTCGGCGTTGCCGGCTCTCATGGCACCCACAAGGAACAAAAGACCGGCATTCTGCTGGTGGCGTTTGGCTCCAGTGAACCCGGCGCTCAAGTCTCTTTTGAGAATATCGATGCCAAGGTCAAGGCGGCCTGGCCGGACATTCCGGTGTACTGGGCCTATACATCCCGCATCATCCGGCACAAACTGGCCAGACAGGGGAAACACCTGGATTCTCCGGCCATGGCTTTGGCCCGCATGGCGGATGAACAGTTTACCCACGTGGCGGTGCAGAGCCTTCACACCATTGCCGGAGCAGAATACCATGACCTGACCCGGGTGGTGGGGGCGTTCAAATCCATGGGGGATTTTGACCAAATTATTCTGGGACATCCCCTCCTGGCCACCCAGACAGCGATGGAAAAAGCCGTGGACGCGCTGTTTGAAATGATCCCTGAAAAAAGAAAGAAACAGGAAGCCGTGGTCTTCATGGGACACGGCACCCATCATCCGGCCAACGCGTTTTATCCGGCCCTGATGTTCCAGGCCCAGCAACGGGATCCGCTGGTTTTCATCGGCGCGGTGGAAGGATATCCGGAAATTGATGAGATTCATTCCTGGCTGGCGGAAAAGAAAATCAACACCGTCTGGCTGCTGCCGTTCATGTCCGTGGCCGGAGATCATGCCAAAAATGACATGGCCGGCGATGAAGCGGATTCCTGGAAATCCATTCTTTCAGAAGCCGGGATCGCGTGCCACACCGTCATGAAAGGCACGGCAGAATATGATTCCTTTGTGGACATCTGGCTGTCCCACCTGGAAGAGGTGTTACACCATTTTGATTGAAACAGCCTGTCCCCCTTGAAACAGGGTATCGTCAAGAAAAGACAGTGTCTGGGGGTTGACACCGGCAGACAGATATGTCATCGTTAAATGTCGATTAACGATTAAAAGGTTTTTGCCAATGGAATCCGCACAGCTTGCCAAAATTTTCAAAGCCCTGGGCCATCCCACCCGGATCAGAATCGTCCGGCATCTGATTGAGATTGACACCTGCATCTGCGGCGAGATCGTGGGTATTTTTCCCTATTCCCAGTCCACCATCAGCCAGCATTTGAAGATCCTCAAGGAATCGGGCATTGTCTGCGGCGAAGTGGAAGGGCCGAAAACCTATTTTTGTGTGGATAAGGCCGTGTTGAACCGGCTCAAACAATTTGTAAACGCGTTATAAACAACCCGGGAACCGTTATGAAAATACTCTCAATGGACACCAGGTCAGACAACCCAACCCGGGATCCTTTTCAAAAAAAAGGCCCGGGCCTGTCAACGAACAATGTGCAGCTCATGCCGTCAATGGATATGCCGGGCCTGTCGTGTGCAGCCGAAGAAACCCGCCCGATGGCGGCCTATGACAGACCCGGATATGAATTGTGCCGTTATGTGGACCATTTTATGGAAACCGATGCCGGTCCCGTGCCGGTGATCCGGCCGGATCTGGATAAAAAAGACCGGCTGTCCACTATCGCCGTCCGATGCGGCATCCGGCGGGACAAGTATCTGGTGAGCCCCGGCCTTTACGGCATCGGATCACCGGATCCGGATTCAGACGTGCTGGTGACCGCCAATTACAAGCTGACCTTTGATCACCTGCGATCTGCGTTAAGGGGTATCAGCGCCTGGATTCTGGTGCTGGATACCCGCGGGGTGAATGTCTGGTGTGCGGCAGGCAAAAAAATCTTTTCCACCCGGGAGCTGGTAAACAGAATCAAAGCGGTTTCCCTGGAAAAGGTGGTGACCCATAAACGGGTGATCGTGCCCCAGCTGGGGGCCACCGGGGTGTCTGCCAGACAGGTGAAGGCCCAGTCCGGTTTCCGGGTGGTGTATGGCCCGGTGCGGGCCTGGGATATCCCGGCGTTTCTGACCAGCGGCAGAAAAGCGGACAAATCCATGCGCCAGGTGACCTTTTCTCTGTTCGAGCGGTTTGTGTTGACCCCGGTGGAACTGCACGGGGCGTTGAAAATGGCCGGAGCTGCTGCCCTGGTGCTGTTTGTACTTTCCGGTATCGGTCCGGGGATATTTTCTTTTCACGGGGCATGGGAAAGGGGACTTATATCCCTTTCCGCGCTGGTCACGGGGCTGGTTTCCGGAGCCGTGCTGACCCCGGTGCTGCTGCCGTTTGTCCCGTCAAAAAAATTTGCTGTAAAAGGCATTTTCCTGGGAAGCCTGTGCACCCTGCTGCTCCTGCCGTTTCTTTTGAAAGGGGCCGGCAGCATGACCGGTGCAGCGGCCCTGTTTATCTTCAGCGTCATGGTCAGTTCCCACCTGGCCATGAATTTCACCGGTGCCACCCCGTTCACCTCCCCTTCCGGGGTGGAAAAAGAGATGAAACAATATATTCCCGTGCAGGTGGCCGGCATACTGGTGTCTGCCGGGCTTTGGATTTACAGTGCATTCTGATGAGTCGGAATCGGGCTGAGAAAGGAGAAAAAGATGCAGGATTTCAGATATCTGGCGGATGTGGCCACCCTGGTGCTGGATGAACAAAAATGTATCGGCTGCGGGTTGTGCACCGAAGTCTGTCCCCATGCCGTGTTTGAGATGCACGAAAACAACGCCCGGATCGTTGACTTCAATGCCTGTATGGAATGCGGGGCCTGTGTCAGCAACTGCCCGGCAGATGCCATATCCGTCAGTCCCGGGGTGGGGTGAGCCACCTATATTATCCAGGTCTGGATAAAAGGAAAGGAAAATGCTTCCTGCGGAGACTGCTGCTGTTGAAAAAGGAAGGCAACACCCCCGTGTTTCTTCTGATTTCCCCGGCGCCTGGCTGGTGATCCCGAGTTGCATTTGTTTCATTGGAAAGCAGCACGGACCGATCTTTGAGCGCTGGCCAGTGCCCCTTCAAGATATCCCCCGAACACATCCGATGTTTCACTTCCCGCAAAACAGAGGATCCCGTCCCAGATACAGGCGTGTCCCGACGGGGGGTGGAACCGGGGATGGTCATGGGCGGCCCTCTGGTCATATTCCGTGGCAGTGTATGTTTCCATGGCCCAGTCGGTGTAAAAAACAGTTGTGGGTGCGTCTGCCCTATGTCCGTACAGGTGGTGAAGCTGTTGAAGGGTTGCCTGAATCACCGCCGGTTTGTTTCGACGCTGGGCCGCATGTATTCCCACAAATCCGGTCAGACCGAATGGGCTGCCGGTGTGATTTGACCCGTCGTGGATTTCTCCCAGAGGGCCGGACTGGCTGAAGGCCTGGCCTGAAAAACCTGCATTCCGCCAGTCAGCTGCGTCATACAGGGCGAAAAACTTGGCCTGTCCTGCCATCCATGTACTGGTTCTGAGCATGGCCTGGGTCAATTCCCGGGACAGATCAGGGGTGAACAGGATGGTGGCAGCTGCCAGGCGTGGCGGCAGTGCCAGAATAACCCTGGAAGCCTGATATCGGCAGCAGGGGGATTGCCCCGGTTTTCCGACATTGACAATGGCATGGTTTGTTTTTCGTTCTATTTCACATACCGGCTGATTCAGCCGGACCGCATCCTGGGGGATGGTTTTCAGCAGACCGTTGACCAGGGTGATCATGCCGCCTGAAATCCGCCAGGATTCCGGTTCCATGGGACACCTGGAAATGGTCTGGACCCGCCCGTCCATGGTCTGAAACCGTCCGTTGCCGGCATCATACTGGGGGTACCCGGTCAGTCCCAGCATCTCCACCAGGCCGGCTATCCTGGGATTGATCTTTGGCCAGTACCAGGACGGGCCGAGATCGGCCGTGTATCCATTGTATGCCGGACATAAAATCCGGCCGCCGACACGGTCCCGGGCTTCCAGCACAATAAAGGGTTCCCCTTTTTCGGCCAGCAGAAATGCGGCATATATCCCGCTTAAACCGGCGCCGATAATGATGGTGTCGTGTTTTTCCATGTCAAAGATAAACAGGGTGTCCGGAACTGTCAGCGGTTATTGTGCACGCTGTGTGTTGTTCTGATGTCTTCATGAGGATTCCTCCATTTTTTATTCACGACCAATAACGGCTCTGGCATGCAGTTATGCATATTTCATACCCAGTGCGGCCTGTGATTGGATGTCCATCAATGACCGGGGAATTTCCAAAGAAATGAGGGGGG
>JAABUD010000007.1 GCA_011389555.1 Desulfotignum sp.
AATCGATATCATAAAGTTTTTCAATCTCAGAAAACGCAAGATTTGTTACGTAAAGTGAAGAAAAATATCGCCTGATAGCGGAAAACATGTCGGACGTTATTTCCCTGATGGACATGGACCTCCGGTTTTACTATGTCAGCCCGTCCATAAGCCGCCTGACCGGATTCACGGTTGAAGAGGAAATGATACTGGGCCATACGGAACTGGCAATGCTCCGGACAGATAAAGATCATGATCTGTATTCCGACCTGAAAGAAATCCAAACCGCAGCAAAGCGTTCGCTGGCAGCCACCTGGGGAATGGTTACTTGCGTTGGCCCTGCACAATCCGGAACTTTACTTGACAAAATGCCTCTGCCTGTCCTATGGAAGATCTTAAACATACCAATTTCGGGAGATTCCATGTCGAATCCGCATGGAAGTGGACAAATGGCGGCGCATTCCAAGCCCCAATGAGTGGCGGGTGACACCGGAGACGGCCCGGCTGCTGCAATACTGGCGCCATCACCGGTTTTCCGGGATCCGGCCGTTTTTCTGCCAGAAGGAAGCGGCAGAGACTGCCATCTGGCTTACGGAGGTGGCTCCGCAGCTGGGGAAACGGGAAAAAAGCTTTCTAAAGGACCTGAACAATGCCAACAGGGAAGCCAATCCCGGATTGAACCGCCTGGCACTTAAACTGGCCACAGGCACCGGCAAAACAACGGTCATGGCCATGCTCATCGCCTGGCAGACCGTCAATGCGGTCCGGAACCCTGGCAGCCGGAAATTCACCCGGGGATTTCTGATTGTGACACCGGGCATCACCATCCGGGACCGGCTGCGGGTGCTCATGCCCGGTGACCCGGACAGCTACTACAAAAACCGGGAGCTGGTGCCCGTGGACATGCTTGCGGACCTGAACAAGGCCAGGATCGTCATCACCAACTTTCATGCATTCAAACGCCGGGAACGCCTGGAGATCTCTGCGGGCGGCCGCCGGCTGCTCCAGGGGCGGGGCCGGCCCCCCGTGAACACCCTGGAAACCGAAGGCCAGATGCTGCAGCGGGTCATGCCGGAGCTGATGGGGCTCAAAAAAATCATTGCCATCAATGACGAGGCCCATCACTGCTACCGGGAAAAGCCGGACAGCGAAGAGGAAAAAACACTCAAGGGCGATGAAAGAAAAGAAGCGGAAAAAAACAGGGAAGCGGCCCGGCTGTGGATCAGCGGCCTGGAAGCGGTCAACCGGAAACTGGGCATCCGCCGGGTGGTGGATCTGTCTGCCACACCTTTTTTCCTCAGCGGTTCCGGATATGTGGAGGGCACCCTGTTCCCCTGGACCATGTGCGATTTTTCTTTGATGGATGCCATCGAGTGCGGCATTGTCAAACTCCCCCGGGTGCCGGTGTCGGAAAACATCCCGGGAAACGATATCCCCATGTTCCGGGACCTGTGGAAACATATCGGAAAGAAAATGCCCAAAAAAGGCCGGGGAAAAGGCGGAATCCTGGATCCGCTGAGCATTCCCGTGGAACTTCAGACGGCGCTTCAGGCCCTGTACGGCCATTATGTGAAAACCTTTGAATCCTGGAAACAGGAAGGCATCCAGGTGCCGCCCTGTTTCATCGTGGTCTGCAACAACACGGCCACCTCCAAACTGGTCTATGATTACATTTCCGGGTTTGTCCGGGAAAATGAAGACGGCTCCCCGGGCGTGATCAATGGCCGCCTGGAACTGTTCCGCAACTTTGATGCAGACGGCCGGCCCCTGGCCCGGCCCAACACGTTGCTCATCGACAGTGAACAGCTGGAATCCGGGGATGCCCTGGACAGAAATTTCCGGACCCTGGCGGCCGATGAGATCGACCGGTTCAAACGCGAGGCCCTGGAGCGGGGCGGGGACCTGGCTGCCAGGCTCATGGCCGGCAAAGAGATCGATGATGCCACCCTGCTGCGGGAGGTCATGAACACCATCGGCAAACCCGGCACCCTGGGGGAATCGATCCGGTGCGTGGTGTCCGTGTCCATGCTCACGGAAGGCTGGGATGCCAATACCGTCACCCATGTCTTAGGAGTCCGGGCCTTTGGCACCCAGCTGTTGTGTGAACAGGTGATCGGCCGGGCCTTACGCAGGCAGTCCTATGATCTGAATGACGATGGATTGTTTGATGCTGAATATGCCGATGTCCTGGGCATCCCCTTCGACTTCACTGCTAATCCTGTGATCGTCAAACCCACCCCGCCGCGCCCCACAGTCCAGGTCAAGGCAGTCCTGCCCGAACGCAAATCCCTGGAGATCCGCTTTCCCCGGGTGGCCGGATACCGGGTGCAGCTGCCTGAAGAGCGCCTGACCGCCGTGTTCAACGATGATTCAATATTTGAACTCACCCCGGCGATTGTGGGCCCGTCCATCGTTGAAAATTCAGGCATCATCGGTGAGATCGTGGTCCTGAGGCTTGAACACCTCAAAGATATCCGGCAGCCCACCCTGCTCTTCAACCTGGCCCATCATCTGCTGATGACAAAATGGCGGGACCCCGGGCAGGCCCCAAAGCTGCACCTGTTCGGCCAGCTCAAAAAGATCACCCGGCAATGGCTGGATACCTGCCTGGTGTGCAAAGGCGACACCTGTCCCGGGCTGCTGATGTACCAGGCCCTGGCCGATATCGCCTGCAAGCGGATCACGGATGCCATCACCCGGGCCGAACAGGGCCGGCGGCCCATCAAGGCAATCCTTGATCCCTACAACCCCACAGGCTCCACCGTGCATGTGAATTTCACCACCTCCAAGACCGACCGGTACGAGACGGACAGCCGCCGCTGTCAGCTCAACTGGGTGATTCTTGACAGCGACTGGGAAGCGGAGTTCTGCCGGGTGGCTGAAGCCCATCCCCGGGTTCTGGCCTATGTGAAAAACCACAACCTGGGATTTGAAGTGCCCTACCGCTATGCGTCGGAAACCCGGATCTACCGGCCTGATTTCATTGTCCAGGTGGATGACGGTCCCGGGGCCGAAGATCCCCTCAACCTGGTGGTTGAGATCAAGGGATACCGGGGCGAGGATGCCAAGGAGAAAAAATCCACCATGGACACCTACTGGGTCCCGGGTGTCAATCATTTGAAAACCTATGGCCGCTGGGCCTTTGCAGAATTCACGGACGTGTTTCAGATGCAGGCTGATTTTCAGAAAAAAGTCACAGAACAGTTCAACCGGATGCTGGAAACCCTCATGCCAGCCGAACAGTAATCCAAGGAACCGACATGGCAAAAAAGAAAACCGCATACACCGTTGAAACCCTGACCCATCCCGATGCCACCCGGAAAAACATCCCCACGGCCGAATACCAGTCCGTGATGGAAAAAGATCTCCAGGACCCCGTCCAGGTGAGCTATCCCCGGCAGGGCAAAGGCCTTGAAAAAGAACGGCAGGACCGGAACCCGGACCTGGACCCCCAGCTGATCTGGCAGGGCAAGGACCGGGTCGAAGGTTCCGACCTGGTGGTGCAGGCCCCGCCCCTGTATATCCAGGAAAAGCTGCACCCCAAAGTGCTGATCGATGATTTGAAACAACAGACCCGGGCCAGAAAATCCGGCACCGTCGCTGATCAGCTGGACCTGTTCGCGGATTTCAACGGCCTGCCGGACGAAGGCGCCAGAACGGAATTCTACCGGCACGAAGGCAAATGGCAGAACCGCATGATCTTAGGCGACAGCCTCCAGGTCATGGCTTCCCTGGCGGAACGCGAAGGCCTGCGGGGCCAGGTCCAGTGCATCTATTTTGATCCGCCCTATGGGATCAAATTCAACTCCAATTTCCAGTGGTCCACCACCAGCCGGGACGTCAAAGACGGCAATGCCGGCCACATCACCCGGGAACCCGAACAGGTCAAGGCATTCCGGGACACCTGGCGGAACGGCATCCATTCCTACCTGACCTATCTGCGGGACCGGCTCACCGTGGCCCGGGATCTGCTCTCGGATTCCGGATCGATTTTTGTCCAGATCGGGGATGAGAATGTGCATCGGGTCCGGGCAGTCATGGATGAGGTGTTTGGAGATAAAAATTTTATTTCCGAAATTGCTTTTGCAAAAACTACAGGGTTAACAGCAAATTATTTAAGCAGCCGTTTTGATTACTTATTATGGTATGCAAAGAATAAAAGTACATTGAAATTTCGTCGTCCATATATAACAAAATCCTTTGAAGGCGGTACTGCAAATACCTACACTTGGATTAGAAACAAAGCGGGGGAATACCGAGCACTTACTCGAAATGAGAAACAATCAATGGATTTACTCGAAGATTTTTATTTGTATAAACCTGATAATATTACATCTCAAGGCAATCCTATGATCGATTTCTTTTTCGAAAACAAAAAATACTCGTTTCGTTCAAAAACGACATTATTGGGATTATCGCGCCTTTCAAAAGCAGGAAGAATACACAAAGCTAAGAATAGTGTTCAGTACGTAAGAAAATTAGATGACTTTGGTGTAATACAAGTGTCCCAGTTATGGAGTGATACAGGAACAGGAAGCTTTACTGATGACAAACTTTATGTAGTTCAAACCGGTATCAAAACTGTTCAACGCTGCATCCTCATGTCCACCGACCCAGGCGATCTGGTCATCGATCCCACCTGCGGGTCCGGCACCACGGCCTATGTGGCGGAGCAGTGGGGCCGCCGGTGGATCACCATGGATACTTCCCGGGTGGCGTTGGCCCTGGCCCGGGCCCGGATCATGGGGGCCCGGTATCCCTACTACCTTCTGGCGGACAGCCGGGACGGGCAGATCAAGGAGGCGGAGATCACCCGCAGTGCGCCTTCCAACCATCCCACGGGGGAAAATATCCGCCACGGGTTTGTGTATGAGCGGGTGCCCCATATCACCTTGAAATCCATTGCCAACAACACAGAGATCGACGTGATCTGGGACACGTTCCAGAAAAAACTGGAACCCCTGCGCCAGGCCCTGAACAAGGCCTTGAAAACAACCTGGGAAGAGTGGGAGATCCCCCGGGAAGCAGATGATGTCTGGTCGGATGCGGTCAAGAAGATCCACAGCGACTGGTGGAAACAGCGCATCCAGCGGCAGAAGGAGATCGATGCCTCCATTGGGGCCAAAGCCGACCATGAATTTCTGTATGACAGACCTTATGAAGACCGGAAAAAAGTCCGGGTGGCCGGCCCGTTCACCGTGGAAAGCCTGTCGCCCCACCGGGTTCTGGGAGTGGATGAAGACGATGAACTGATCGATCCCCTGGCATCGGGTGTGGCCGAGGCAGAGGACGGGTTTGATGCAGAGCAGGCGTTTGTCAAAATGATCCTGGAGAACCTGAAAACGGCCGGGGTCCAGCAGGCCCACAAGGAAGACCGGATCATTTTCCGTTCTCTCACCCCCTGGCCCGGGGACCTAATCTGCGCGGAAGGACGTTACCTGGAAGGCCAGGACGGGGACGGCACGGAAAAACGGGCCGCCATCTTCATCGGCCCGGAGTTCGGCACCGTGTCCCGCCCGGATCTGGTCCAGGCGGCCCGGGAGGCCGGGGAGGCGGATTTTGACGTGCTCATCCCCTGCGCGTTCAATTTTGATGCCCATTCATCGGAGTTTGACAAGCTGGGCCGGATCCAGGTGCTCAAGGCCCGAATCAACGCGGACCTGCACATGGCCGACGACCTGAAAAACACGGGCAAGGGCAACCTGTTCGTGATTTTCGGCGAACCGGACATCGATATCCTGGATGCGGACAACGGCCAGATCCAGGTCAAGGTCAACGGGGTAGACGTGTTCCACCCCAACACGGGAGAGGTCCGGTCCGACGGCCCCGAGGGCATTGCCTGCTGGTTTATCGACACGGACTACAATGAAGAGGCGTTTTTTGTCCGGCACGCCTATTTCTTAGGGGCCAGCGATCCCTACAAATCCCTGAAAACCACCCTGAAAGCGGAAATCGATGCCGATGCCTGGGCCACGCTGAACAGCGACACCTCCCGGCCTTTTGACAAACCCGAGTCCGGCCGCATCGCCGTCAAGGTCATCAACCATTTGGGAGACGAGGTGATGAAGGTGTTCCGGGTGTGATGGCAGCGAGGATAAAAAATCATGACGTTAAAACCCACACAAATCCCCGTTTCTTCCATCATTCTGGATGAGACCATCTATCCCAGAAAAGGTATCTATCACAGGCGGGTGGGCATGTTTGCCGAAAACATCAGGGATAAATCAGGCATCCATCCACAACCATTTATTAAAAATGGCAACATTGCCAAATCTAATAAATGCCGATTTGGTTCGTGGGTTCACCGTGGCCCAGGTGGCTGAAAAGCACGGCTGGCCGGAGCCCCTGGTCTGGTCCCTGGCCCTGGAGGGCAAAAATGATCATGACCGGTTCAAAGCACTTGGCTGGGGATTCCGGACCTGGGACCAGTGGGAATTCAATGATTGTGACAACCGGTTCGGGGATGACTGGCCCGGTTGTGGTTTCTGCCATGCAGAAAAAAGGCATTCTGGGTGTGATCAGCCGGTATGTGATCGTCCTGGACCAAAACAATTGACATGCAGGCATTTCATTGATATGGACTTCATGATATCGAAACTATGATTGAGATTTTAGGGAGTTAAGACTTGTTGCAATATCTGCAACAGTTAGTTTGTCCTAACAGTGAACACTGGTAGATCAAATCATAGGGGCTACATTTCATTTTGAAACGCCACAATCATACCATTAGTCCAGGGTTTTAATTTACTTTATTCCCACTATGAATCAATGAATCGAGACTAGAAATTATTATATAAACCATGAAAAAGACAATACTTTTTATCCTTGTTTTTTTTTGCATCCTACCCTTCAACTTTTCATCTGCTGAACAAGATAGCGCCCCAATAGAAAGAACAGTCGCTGTTTTGAAGGATTTCCCGCCTCAATATTCTTTGAGCGTATCTGGTCAACCTCTTTCAATGGCGGACATGACAGAAAAGGGGCGAATGGTTTTGGATACGATAAGTGTATTTGGAGAATCATATGAAACAGTTTAGACATACGGCATTTTTCCTTCTGACAGCGTTGATTGTGAATGCCACCCCGGTCTGTTCTTTTTCCCAAGAGACCGGCACACGATCTGTTCTGATTTTGAACTCCTATCATGAAGATTTTGAGTGGACGGCATCCCAGGTTTCAGCTGCCAAGGCGTTTTTGCGTAGCACCTTTGAAGAAGTTGAAATCCTTGTAGAGTATATGGACACCAAGCGGATATATAACAATGAATATCTGGAGGCTCTTTTCCAGATGTTTCAGCTCAAATACCCGCAAATTGATCTGGATGCAGTTATCACCACCGACGATAATGCCCTGTGGTTTGCACTGCAGCACCGCAAAGCCCTTTTCAGGGATTCACCTATATTATTTTCCGGAATCAACAATTACGATCCAGAGATGATATCCAGGCATTCCCGGGTCACTGGTGTGGTGGAGGCGCTGGATATACGCCCCACCATCGATCTTATATTGACCCTGCATCCGAAAACACTCCGAATGGCGGTGGTGGTGGACAGCACTCCCACCGGGATCGGGCAGCTCAAAGATATCCGGGCGGCGGCACAGCATTATCCGGATATCGCGTTCACCTATCTGGAGGGGAAAGATCTTTCCCATGAAGACCTGTTTGAGGTATTGCGGTCACTGCCGGCGGACACGGTGGTGCTGCTGGCGGTTTGGCTGAGGGATAAGAATCAGGTCTTCCTGCCAGCTGACAAAGGGGGGAATCTGATCGCCACCCATGCCGCCGTCCCTGTATACGGCGTCATCGATATGTATCTGGGTACCGGCATTGTAGGGGGAAAGCTGGTCAACTCTGCGGCACATGGAAAAGCCGCTGCACAGAAAGCCGAAGCTATGATGGAAAATCCGGCACTGGAGAGCCTGGCGGTCGATTGGACAAGTATCAATCCCTACATGTTCGACTTCACCCAGCTGAAGCGATGGGATATCAGCGTGGCGAGTCTGCCTGAAGACAGCATCATCATCAACCAGCCTGTTTCTTTTTACAACCGGTATAAAACTCTGATTTACTCTGTGCTGGGGCTGATTGTTTTTTTAATTGCGACTATCGGATATCTGACTGTCAATATCTATCGCAGAAAAAAAGCGGAAATTTTATTGATCTCCTCGGAACGTAAATGGCGGGATGTACTGGTGAATACACCACAGATCGGTGTATCATTGGACAGGCAGGCAACCATTGTTTTTGCAAACCCTAGTCTGCTGAAACTGACCGGCTGGACCGAAGCAGAAGTTATGGGCAAAAACTGGTTTGATATGTTCATTTCTGAATCGAGCAGAAAAAAGGACCGGCATGTATTTGAAACCATCATGGCCCAGAAAGATATGGCGGCATTGTCCAGTTTTGAAAATGTAATTATCACCCGTTCCGGAGAATGGCGGAATATAGCCTGGTCCAACGTGCTTACCCTGGACTCCAGCGGAGAGGTGGAGGATGTTACCTGTCTGGGGATTGACCTGACAGAACGCAAAAACTGGGAAAAGGCCCTTCAGGAAAGCGAAGCAGCCTATCGGGCCATCATGGCTTCCATGGATGATGCAGTGGTCATCACTTCCCCGGAGTACCGTATTGAATACATGAACCCGGCCATGATACAGAAAATAGGCCGGGATGCCACAGGCGAAGTATGTCACCAAGCCATCCATGGACGTGACGTAAGATGCAGCTGGTGCCGGTATGAACAGGTCCGGGAAGGCCATCTGATCAAAACAAAATTTGATAAATTCGATGACGACCGGGTCTATTATGTCTCCGATTCCCCCCTGTACCATGCAGACAGGTCGGTATCAAAATTATCGGTCTACCGGGATATCACTGATATTAAACAACTGGAAGTCCGCATGCAGCAGGCCCAGAAAATGGAATCCGTGGGCCGCTTGGCAGGGGGAGTTGCCCATGACTTCAACAACATGCTGGGGGTGATTCTGGGACACACGGAACTGGCACTACTGCAGGCAGATGAAAACCACGATCTGTATTCCGACCTAAAAGAAATTCAAAATGCTGCTCAACGGTCAGCTGATATCACAAAACAACTGCTTGCCTTTGCCAGAAAAGAAACCATCTCCCCCAGAAAATTGGATTTGAACGAAACCGTGGAGAGT
>JAABUD010000008.1 GCA_011389555.1 Desulfotignum sp.
AGCGAGATCCTGGCCACCTTTTCCAACGAAGACCTCTCCCAGATCTGCCGCAAGCTGCCGGGTGTGGCTGTCAGCGGAGCCAAATCCCGGCTCATTCAGAACATCATAGACTATTTTGCCTCCCTGACCGCGAAATCCCCAGTCGATACCGAAGACCCCAGAGAGACCGCCTACCAGTATTTTGAAGAATTGGCCGCCAGAAACAACAAGGAACTCTACCGCATCGGCCTGATCAACAAAGACCGGCAGATGGAGGACCAGTTCGAGCAGGCCACCCGCTTCCTTTTCGAGAAAAAGCTGGGCTGCGAACTCCTTGAACTCACTGGCAGCGAGCGGCCGGACGGAGGTGTGGCTTTTGCCAATGGCGAGCTGCTTCTCTGGGACAACAAGGGCAAGGAACAAGAGTACAAATTCCCCAAGAGTCACGCAGATCAATTCCTCCGCTACATCCGGGAATCCCAGAAACGGGTCAATGTCTTCCTCATCATTGTCCCGGAAATAGCCAAAGAAGCCGAACATCAGGCCATCCGCCTCAAGTACAAAAACGATACAGACACCGACATCGCTCTGATCACAGCCCGTGATCTCAAATACCTGGCTGAAAACTGGCCAAAATTTACCAAGAATAACAAGCCTTTTGATCTGAATGTCTTCAATACGACCGGAGTCCTGGATCGGAATACTCTGGATCAAAGGATGAAATTGCTGCTGGGATAACGATAAATCAATAAAACAGGCAACCAACAAACATGTCATTGCACCTGACCCAACCCGCCGCTCCGCTCTGGATTCGTCAGGTGAATTTGGCGTTAGACGGACTATAATTTTAGAGACAAAGGAGAAAGAAATGGGCTACAAGCGCGTTGTCATTTCCGAGTTTGGTGGGCCAGAAGTGCTCAAGATGATCGAGGAAACTACATTGCCAGAGCCAAAACCTGGCGAGGTGCGAGTCAAAGTTCTGGTTGCAGGCGCGGCTTTCACAGATGTGATGATTCGTAAAGGCAAATATCCTGACGTGAAAGAGAAACCGCCTTTCTCGCCAGGCTATGATATGGTCGGTGTTGTAGACAAGTTAGGCGAAGGCGTAACCCACTTTAAATTGGGGCAACAAGTAGCAGACCTCACAGTCATTGGCTCATATTCGGAATTCCTCTGTCTGCCGGAAAGCCGTTTAACGCACATTCCCGAGGGTGTCGATCCTGCGGAGGCTGTCAGCCTCGTACTGTCGTATGTCACCGCATATCAAATGCTACATCGGGTAGCAAAAGTGAAGCGAGGTCAGCGCATCTTGATACATGGTGCTGGCGGGGCTGTTGGCACAGCAATGCTGCAATTGGGTAAGCTACTGGACTTGGAAATGTATGGCACGGCTTCCAAGACTAAACACGAACTGGTAAAACAATTGGGCGCAACGCCAATTGACTACAAGGGTGAGAATTTTGTGGAACGCATCCGCAGCCTGACAGGCGATGGTGTTGACGCAGCTTTTGACCCGATAGGGGGAGATAATTTCAAGCGGTCATTTAGTGCGCTGCGGCGAGGTGGGAAACTGGTGGCGTATGGCTTTTATGATGCCGTCCTGGGAAAGGGCGGCAGCATCCCGCTTGATTTTATGCGACTTCAGTTATGGAATTTTTGGCCGAATGGACGGTCAACAGCGTTTTACTCCATTGGTCCATTGCGGCAAAAGCAACCTAGTTGGTTTTCAGAGGACCTGACTATTCTGTTTGATTTGCTGGCACAGAACAAGATTAAGCCAATCATTGCGACGCGTATGCCACTGGCCGAGGCGGCGCGCGCACACGAACTTATCGAACAGGCTGAGGTACAGGGCAAGATTGTGCTAACCGTTGCCGCAACGCCCGCCTAACCAATGCGTTGCAGCCGATTTGCTCCGCTGGCGCTACGCAAACGGCTGAACGCGAACGTTAAATGATCAGGAATAGATTTGAAAAACTCAGACTTTGATAAAATATATAAAACTATACCGGGCGCACAAAAACTGCAGATGGTTTTATTATAGGAGATGAAAACGCAAAATATCATGTATTTGGTGTACTTACAGAAGAGCAAACAGAGGGGCTTACGCCTCAAGAAACCTTTTATTTACCATTCTGCTCCAAAGAGGAAATATTAAGAATAAGAAACCAAAGCAGTTCATCAGATTATTTGCTTTGGTTGAGAGCGGAGGCCATAGAGGTCCGGGGTCGGACCTAAGTAAATGCCTAAATTGCTTGTAAAAGACGCCGTGGAAAGGTCGTTTTGTACGCTTAAACGAACCTTTTCGACATCGAAATGGCCGTTCTAAGCGTTCTGACTTCTTCTCGGGACGGTTGGGACCAAGTCAGGACCAAGTTGTGGGACCAAGTTTTGTCCGTGGATCGGATTCAGACCTTTCTACATTGACTAAATCAGCCCTAAATTGAGCGATTCAGTCAGATGGTGTTATTAAAAATAAAATTGATAGCACGAATTGCGTGTTTTCGCCTCAGGTGATGTTACTTTTGAGCTGTCGAGACTGGTTTCGACCTGAAAATAAGTGATGTCAGGCCCAATATGCCGTTCTGAGCGGAATTTTGGACGCACTACTCCCTGGGAATCCGAAAGGTAAACCGAAGTCGTTTACAGCAAGGCAAATCTGGGCGGATTGCTGCTCCTTGCCCAGAGGGTCTTGAAATCCAGAGAGTCAAAAATCGCCTGGGGGATCTTGAGGATAACCTTGCGCGAGCGTTTGATCAGCTTGGCCCCTATGTCGATGACCTTCCGGCGGAGTGTCTCTGGATAGCTGGCCACTGGAACCACATCGCTGCAGACATCTTCCTTGAAGGACTCATAGAGATTGAAGGCCAAGACCATACAGTGATAAAAAGCCGCATTATGCTTGAATTTCTTGAACGGAAGCTGCTCGCTGCCAAACTCCTTGAACGACCTGAAGGTCAACTCGCTCCGACCACGGTCATGGTAGCACCGGATGATGCCTTCAGGGCTCAGGAGCCAGTCAGCTTTGGCCTTTTTCAGTTGTTCGTCCACAAGAGAGCCATGTCCGAGGTTGGTATAGATCACATTGCAGGGCCTGACAAAAGGCAGGATCAGCTGACCATTAGCACTCATGGGCCGGGTGAAGATCGCCCGGCGGAATTGGTTCCAGGTCTCCCGGCGGTCTCCGAACTCAACGTACTCCCAGATCTGACTGTCCTCGACCTCACCAGGCCCAAAGTAGTGCTTCCAGCTTTTGGCTGGAACCCTAGCCATCCAGCCGGTGATATCCTTGTAGAGCTTGCCTCCGCAGATATAGCCGATACCCAGCTTTTCACAGACGGCAAAGATCTTCTGGTCCAGATAGCCGCTGTCCATATGGATGATGATGGGGACCTCCCCGCTGTAGCCCGAACGAATACACTCTACCACCTGACGGATCATGTGCTGCACACTGCGGCCGGAATTGCTGTGTTTTTCGCCGGAGCGGAAGATGGAATCTACCAGGAGTCCCTCCCAGGTCAACTGGAGCGCATTGAACCCTTTTCGTTTTTTGTAGGTGGGCTTGACACCCTCTCTCCTTTCTGCCTGATCGTTGTCCATGATCATGGCATCCAGGTCCATGACAATGACTTCTGGTTTGGTTATCTGCAGCCGCCACAGGAACAGATTCAGGTGGATATGCCGAAAGCCCGTAATCAAAGGCCAGGAGAAGGCCGCAAAGATTCTTTTCACCGCATGAGAAGAGAGCATATCCTCGGGTTTGGTCCCAATGACCCCGGCATAGGCCTTATCTTTCCGCAGCTGATCAAAATAGGACAAATGCCTGCTTGTGGCGTCCATAAAGAAGGCCAGGAGCTGCATAAAAAATGCATAGATGGAAGCGCCTTTTTTGTTTTTCCGCAGCGAAGCGAATCTGGGAAGCAGCATGTTCTCAAAGATCTGAATATTTTCCAGGTAGTTCACAAAGAGGCTCAACCCTCCCCGGCCGGTGATTCGCTCATCTGTGGGTTCAACGCCCTTGATTTTACATTTGCTTTTGCATTGTGTTTTGCTATGCTTGCTCATACGGCCCTCCACTTTTTGAGTGCAATTTTCTTTTTGACTTTGCCGTCAACAAAGCCTTTTATATCAGAAAGTTGCTCAAATGTGGAGGGTTTTTTATGCACTAAATT
This sequence comes from Desulfotignum sp., assembly GCA_011389555.1. GTDB lineage: Bacteria > Desulfobacterota > Desulfobacteria > Desulfobacterales > Desulfobacteraceae > Desulfotignum. Next base: position 4,152 of record JAABUD010000008.1, read on the forward strand.
CGATTAGTTCAGGTCCATGAAAAATGGATGCACACCACGGTGGTTTTTTTATGCCTGATCAAGGTTGTTCAAAGGAGAGGAGGAAACGGCAAGCATGACCAAGGAAAAAGGTCCGAGACCTTTGTCTCGTCGTTCTTCTATAGCGAACAAGATCATTACTGATCTTAACAAGATGTCCGGCAAAAAAGTTGTCAATCTCGAAGAAATCAAAGAAGGTCATAAAATGGCCGAAGATCTCGAAACAAGTGTTACTTCCGACAAAGAATTAGCTCGGCTTGATCCTTTACATGCGATGTATGTCTTTGCCCAAAACAGAATGGATATTTTAGCTGAGCAACTGACCCAATTACCTGCGTGTCGTAAGTTATTTTCAGCACTCCCTGAGGCAGACGACATCTATATGCCTTCGTATCCGCCGATGAGTCCTGTAACGTCATCCTATTTTTCATGTTGGTCACTTTTTGATTTTGAAATTGGGAAGGATAAGGAATCCTTGGCCAAGATTGCCATCAAAGTGAGTCAAGCCCTATCAGCAAATCAAAATTTGATTACCCTCTACCAAAGAATGCAAGAATCCAGAATGGGATTGTATGTACACCAGGGGACAATAAATAAGCGGATCATATTGAAAGAATTAGTTACTGAGAAAGAATTCCATTGCATTTCCCCGAGTGGTTATAATGGCGGGTCTGGTGAATTATGGTTTGCCCGAATTTTTCCAGAACCTTTCCCTGAATGGTCAATGGGCTATTCGGTTGTCTTCACTACTCCGTATGTACTTGGAAGGGTTAAGAAAGGACTCTTCAAAAAAACAAGCAGCCTCAATGACTGGCAGCTGTTTCTCGATCGCACCTTGGGTCAACCGGGTGAAGCGGACAGAATCAAAGCCTATGAACAACTCATGAAATACGGATTGAATCGGCATTACTGGAACGAATTCATTTTTCAAAGCTATGCCAACTATACAGATCATGTTGTCTATTTGACAGGCATTCCAGATCTCCCGGAAACGCTTCCGCATGCAGAGTAAAATGTATGTAAAAGTCATCACAGATGAGAGAAATTGCAAGAGGAATGATTTACAATAGATAAGATTTTGACAAAACTGACAGAAGAGCAGGATCCGGAGTCCGGGGTTGTACCGCTCTGCCATGCTTGATTTTTTGTATAAAAGATTAAAATCAGACCCTGTGAATGTCTTAGGATCACCATATTAGGGTTTACCCCATGAAATTGAGCCGAAAGCGAACCTGCGAGTAGCAGGATTTCATCGGGGCCGAAATCAGCACTCTAAGATAAGTCCGCGAACAACGATGCCTGGATAAAGAGGTTCACGGTTCCAAGTTCACGGCCTCCGGCTCGTAGATCCTACGCCTCGGAGAGTTCACGGTTGAAGAAAGCAAAAGTATGTCATGAAGGAACCTTGAACGACCCCAATGGAACCCTGCCAAAGACAGGAGCACCTTCAGTTTTGTGCTGTTTCATGGGGCAAGCGATTTCATCCAGGAAAAGACGACTCGGGAAAAGGCCTGGACAGAAGCATTGGCAGTTGGTTGTCTTCAGTTTGTCGAGACGGTGAAGAAACGGCTTGGAATCAGGGCCAATTACCGCAGCATCAAGGAGGATTCCTCTGGAATTGCATGTATACTTCAGGAACCGGCTGCTGCTTACAACCCCCATTTCGGCTATGAAATGGTTGATTTAAGAACTGATAACAGGCTTCCATGGCATAGTTTTCCTGATATATGAATATCTTGCGTAGGTCCGACCCCGGAGCAACGCTCCTGTTGTTCCCCAGTAGCTCAGTCGGCAGAGCAGGTGGCTGTTAACCACCGCGTCCGTGGTTCGAGTCCGCGCTGGCGAGCCAAACAATAATCCGGCACAGGCCGGTTTAATATTAAAACCCCGGAGAACAAAGCGTTTTCCGGGGTTTTTTATTTTTGGTTGTCCAGTAGAATACATCTGCATTCCCTTTCCAACGCCTCTGTCATTTCTTTTGCAGTGGTGATGCTGCGATAATTGTCATCCAGCAGGGCCTGTACCTATTTGTGTCACGGCCGGTCGATGAACATTTCAAGGGAAATGGTCGAACCCCGGCTGCAGCCGGGCGTCGCCTGGCTGTCGGAGCCCACTTCCTCGGTGAATTGAATCTTTCCTTGTTCAATCAGCGAATTGAACTGATCGCGGGAATAAGCTTTTTCGGCACTGAAACAGCCCAATCCGTCCGTGGCCCGGCCGCTGAACGATTTGAACGTGACCGTGGGCGATTTGGTACGCACGACAACTTGATCGTTTTCGGTTTCGGCGAAGAGGGCCTCTGCGTAAAAACCCGGATAGATTTCATCCTTAGCCACTTCATGTCTCTGGAAACTCTCCCAATCAACACAATAACCGGGCAGCCCGGAGCTGGCTTTCAGGCATTTTCGACCGCCGAGCTCCGTCACATTAATGCCGGTGGACAGGGTGGCCATGCTGTAATCTTTTCCCTCGGTGTATTGCCCGGTTCGGGTGCTGAAATATTCTTTGATGATCAGGTTGCCGACGAAAGATTCCGTGACACTGTAGGTGATCTCATGCCAGACCCAGCCTCGATACGGACTGCTTTTAAACCCCCCGTTTATAACCACCGAACCTCTTATCGGAACGGCCCGTGGGACAGGCACCAGTTGTTCTTCGCCTTCTGTTATCATAGATGCTCGATTCTGCTCAATTTGCTGCCGTTGGATGTTGATTATTTTTCTTTGCCTTATGATTTCCTCCTCCGGCGTAGAAGCGGGAGGAGAAGTCATTAACTCCATATCCCCGGACATAGACGGAAAACCACCACCGCCGGTGCCGCCCATGCATCGCTCCATATATTTCATGCTCAATGCGCCTAATTCGTTTTGTATCCGGGCCAGATCATTCAATCTGGGCGAATCCTCGAGTTCCTGATTCAATTCTTCCATACGGGCTTCGATTTCCTGACACTCATCAGGCCTTGCGGCAAGTCCATCCCCTACGAAAAAGATTGTCACAAGCAAGGCCATGCAATTGATTATAAAACGCATTCAAATTTCTCCTTTTAATCAAGTTATGATGAATTAGGAGCCGCTTTTTTAAAAAGAGCATAGAGGCACTTCTATGAAGTGTCAAGAGGATTGCCCGGGGAGTGGCGAGTTACTTTGCCATTTCAAAATTGACTTCCAAGGAAGTCCAAGGTCGGGGTGAATTTGGGAGCTATGCAAGGGTTCACAATAATTTAAACAATATAATCATAAAACTCCGGGCGCCTGTACAATCAGCGGTCTGGGGTCGGACCACTCTACCATCCTTAAATTTTTGTATAAATGATCAAAATCAGGCCCTGTGAATGTCTTAGGATCACCATATTAGGGTTTACCCCATGAAATTGAGCCGAAAGCGAACCTGCGAGTAGCAGGATTTCATCGGGGCCGAAATCAGCACTCTAAGAAAAGTCCGCGAACAACGATGCCTGGATAAAGAGGTTCACGGTTCCAAGTTCACAGCCTCAGTTCACGGTTGAAGAAAGCAAAAGAATGCCATGAAGGAACCTTGAACGACCCCAATGGAACCCTGCCAAAGACAGGAGCACCTTCAGTTTTGTGCTGTTTCATGGGGCAAGCGATTTCATCCAGGAAAAGACAACTCGGGAAAAGGCCTGGACAGAAGCATTGGCAGTTGGTTGTCTTCAGTTTGTCGAGACGGTGAAGAAACGGCTTGGAATCAGGGCCAATTACCGCAGCATCAAGGAGGATTCCTCTGGAACTGCATGTATACTTCAGGAACCGGCTGCTGCTTACAACCCCCATTTCGGCTATGAAATGGTTGATTTAAGAACTGATAACAGGCTTCCATGGCATAGTTTTCCTGATATGTGAATATCTTGCGTAGGTCCGACCCCGGAGCATAGGTCAATATTCGAGCCCCCGATGCAATCGATAAGGAGGCTCTTCTATTCTTTTGCTTCCCGGCTTGCTTATTTCTTCTCCTGCGCTGCCCTTATTGGCTGGAACGGTCCGTACTGATGCTGTTCCTGTGAAAAATCATCCGCATAGGGTGGATACGGGCAGTCCACCCTTTTCTTCTCCAGTTTCGGATAGTCATTCTCCAGTCCGCTCATCTGCGGCCGCTTCTTGGAACTGAGATAGGCGGCAACATCGTAGGTGTCTTCATTGGTGATTGCCGGATGGTTCCATACAGTTCCCAGCGGCATGTTGCTGTGAACAAACGCGGCGTTGGTCAGCACCCGGTTCATTCCCGCTCCGTTGTTATAGCTGTTTGCTCCCCAGAGTGCCGGGGCGACATAACTGCCCGAAGCACCGGCCGACATGGACTGATAGCCGCCCCCATTTTTGCCATGGCACGACATGCAGAAGAGGTTGTAGACCTCTTCGCCTTTTTTCACATCGGCCTTGCGGTTCGGACCTTCGAAATTGGGTGTTGCCAGGCCAAAAGCATCCTTGGGCATGTCTTTCGACAACCAGTTTATGTAGGCGACCATTGCCTTCATCTCCCTGCTGTCGACTGCCATCGCCTTGCCGTTCATGCTGCGCTCAAAACAACCATTAATCCGCTCCTCTAGTCCAGCCATCTTGTCTGAGCGGCCTCGGTATCGAGGGTACTTCTGGCTAACCCCCATCCAGGGGAGTCCGAACTGCTTGGTGCCGTTATTCTGGTGGCAGCTCGTACAGTTCAGACCATTTCCGGAAAAACGCATTTTCTCATCCTTCGCACCAGGGCCGAGCTGCGCATACGTATCGGTCATAAGCAGTACGCCATAACGGATGAGATCACCTTCCTCTCCCTGGGGAATATCCTTCATCAGCGGCACTGCCCAGGCACCAGAAGATTCTTTTGCCTCCAGTGGCGGCGCGGTGGTGCTCTCCGCATGGGCCAGCGTGG
>JAABUD010000009.1 GCA_011389555.1 Desulfotignum sp.
CGGCAGGAAGCGGAACGGCGCAAAGCCGCAGAAACCGCGCCCCGGTCCGGGGCACCCGGCAGCAGCCTGGCCGGGGCCGGCATTTCCCTGAGGCTTCCCCGCCGGGACCAGCCCGAATACGGCCCGGAATACGGCCCGGAAAACGATCGTACCCTGCACATCAACGATCTTCTGCAGTACCACGACCGGGCGTTTGTATCCGCTGCCTACCAGGCCATTCTCCAGCGGTATCCGGACGGGGCCGGCAGTGAGCATTTCCTTGACAGGCTGCGCAAAGGAGATCTGGACAGGGAGGAATTTATCGGTCGGCTGCGTTTCTCGCCCGAGGGCCGGGCCCGGGGCGTGGCGGTAAAGGGGCTGCTGCCACGGCTTATGGTGGTCCTGCCGGGCAAAATCCCCGTGCTCGGGTACCTGGTCCGCTGGGTCGCTGCCTGGGCAAAACTGCCCTGCCTTGTGAGGCGGATGGAGCAGATGGAAACCCGGGCGGTCCGGGAGGAAAACGCGCTGCACCGCCGCATGGATGAATGGGCTGCCCGGCTGGAGGCGGCTGCGGCCGATACCCTCAGCAGGCAGGCATTTGCGCCGGTGTGGGAAGGCTTGTCCGGCCGGGTCGATCAGGTGACAGACATGCAGCAGCAGACAGCGGATGCATTGAAACACGCCGGAATTGACGACATGAAGCGCTCCCTGCTCGACCAGCAGGGCCGGGTGGCCCGGCTGCTGGAACAGGTCAGGGACAGGCTGCCCGGGCCGCTGTCCCGGCAGCAGATGCAGGCCATGGTGTCTGAGGAGGATCACCTGCTGGATGCGGTGTATGCGGCCTTTGAGGACCGGTTCCGGGGGTCCAGGGAGGATATCAAGGAGCGGCAGAAAATCTATCTGCCCTGGATCGAACAGGCAGGGGCCGGCACCGGCACCGCCCCGGTCCTGGACCTGGGATGCGGCCGGGGGGAATGGCTGGAACTGCTCGGGGAAACAGGGAAAACCGCTGCAGGCGTGGATATCAACCACATGTTTGCGGCGGAAAACCGCAACCGGGGACTGACGGTGGCGTCCCGGGACCTTCTGGCGCACCTGAAGGACACGGCCCCTGACAGCATGGGAGCGGTGAGCGCGTTTCATCTCATCGAACACCTGCCCCTTACAACCCTGGTGCGCATGCTGGATGAAACCCTGCGGGTGCTGAAGCCGGGGGGTATTGCTGTTTTTGAAACCCCCAATCCGGAAAACCTCATTGTGGGGGCGTGCAGTTTCTACACCGACCCCACCCACAAAAACCCGCTGCCGCCGGACACTGCCTTGTATCTGATGGAAACCAGGGGATTCAGCGACTGTGAAATCATCCGGCTGCACCCCTGTGAAAAGCGGCCCGGCGACATGGTTGACACCATGCCCGCATCCCTGGTACACCTGCTTTACGGGGAACAGGATTATGCCGTTATCGGGCGCAAGGCCCGGGTGTGATTTTTTTGGAAAACATGACATGAACATACTGATTCCAGCGCTGCAGGCCCCCTTTGTCAGGGGCGGGGCCGATCTGATGACCGCGGGATTGAAACATGCCCTGGCAGCATCGGGCCACCATGCGGAAATCGTTTTTTTTCCCTTCAATTTTTCTTCGGTGGACCATATCGCGCAATTGATGGATTACTGTACCGGACAGAATTTTGAAACCGTCAACGGCTATTCTGTGGATAAACTTTTGGTGCTGCAGTTTCCGGTCTATTACGTGAACCACCCGGACAAAACCCTGTGGCTGATGCACCAGCACCGGCCGGCCTATGACCTGTATGATCCGGTCTGTGCACCAAAAGCCCTTTCATTACTGCGGGAAAAAATTGTGGAGCAGGACACCCGGGAGCTGAAAAAATCAGGTCCCGTATTCACCATGTGCCGCAATATCTCCCGCCGGCTGCAGCGGTTCAACCGCATCCCCTCCACCCCTTTGTACCACCCGCCGGCCCATGAAGAAAGGTTCTACTGCGATGCAGCCTATGACCTTATTTTTTTTCCCAGCCGGCTGGAGACCCTCAAACGGCAGGACCTTTTCATCCGGGCCATGGCCCACACCCGGTCACCGGTCACGGCGGTCATTGCGGGAGAAGGCGGCGGCAGACCGCATCTGCAGGCCCTTGTCCGGCAGCTGCATCTGACCCGCAAGGTCTGCCTGGCCGGCCATATCACAGAACAAGAAAAATACACCCTCTATGCCAGGAGTTTAGGGGTGTTTTTCGGTCCCCGGGACGAGGACTACGGGTATATCACCCTGGAAGCCATGCTCTCATCCAAGCCGGTGATCACCTGCAGCGATTCCGGGGGGCCCCTGGAGTTTGTGAAGGACGGAGAAACCGGTTTTGTGGTGGAACCGGACCCGGTGCGCATCGCTGAAAAAATCGACTGGCTGTACACCAACAAAAAAAAGGCCAGAGAGATGGGACAGGCCGGCAGGCAGGCCTATCAAGAAAAACATATCAACTGGAACAGCGTGGTGGATACCCTGCTGGGCCTTTGAACACGGTGTGGCGCAGCTGCTGCATCACATGGGCGAGGACACATGAAAAACTACATATACCGGCCGAACCGGAAAATGACCTTTGAAAAATCGGTCCGGCTGCTGGAAAAACAAGGTACGCACAAAATCGTCAAAGGGGCTGTGGACAATACCAGCCCCCCTGTGGTGAAACACATACTGGAACAGGCCCGGGATCTGGACATACAGGACCTGGCCGTGGATATCCCGGCGTATGGGCAATATGTGGCCGCAGCCGGATATGCGGACCGGTATCCCGGGTATTATGCCGGCAATCTTGCTGAAAAATCCCTGGAACACTTTGTGGCGCTTCAGCTGCTGGACATACGCCCGGAAGAGGTGTTCATTGATCTGGCCAGTGAACACTCCCCGGTACCCGAAATTTTTTCCCGCCTGACAGGTGCCCGGACCTATGGCCAGGACATCATGTATCCGGCCGGCATCCACGGCAGCAGGATCGGCGGAGATGCATGCAGTATGCCGGTGAAGGACGGATTTGCCCGCAAGGCGGCACTGACCTGCTCGCTGGAGCATTTTGAACAGGATGCAGACACCCGGCTTTTTTTTGAACTTGCCCGGGTGCTGCGCCCCGGCGGCAGGGTGGTGGTGGTGCCGTTCTACCTGTTCACGGAACCTGCGGTGCAGACCGATCCTGCCGTCAGTGTGCCGGCCGATGTTGCATTTGACCGGGATGCTGCAGTTTTCTGCGCACAGGGCTGGGGAAACCGCCACGGCCGGTTTTACAGTCCGGCATCTTTTCAAAAACGGATCACAGACCCCCTGGCCGGCATATTCCGGTTTGCCGTGTATCACCTGGTCAATGCCCATGAGGTGGATCCCTCGGTGTATGCGCGGTTTGCATTCGTGGCCCATAGACGGTAAGGAAAATATTTCATGAAGATCGCAATTGTCGCCCCGAGCCCGGTGCCCTTTTGTATCGGCGGGGCGGAAAACGTTTACTGGGGGCTGCTCGATCACATCAACCAGCACACATCCCACCAGGCGGAACTCATCAAACTGCCCTGCCCGGAAACCGATTTTACGGCACTTCTTGCCGGATACCGGCAGTTCCGGCAACTGGACCTGGGCCATTTCGACCGGGTGATATCCGCCAAATACCCGGCCTGGATGGTTTGTCACGACCACCATATCTGCTACATGCTCCACCGGCTCCGGGGATTGTATGACACCTATCATTTTACCGGGCTTTCCAAAGACTGCCGCACAAGGCATGCACAGGTCAGAGACTGCCTGGCGTTTCTCAGGCAGTCCCCGCCGTCCGGTCCTGCAGTGGAAGAACTGCTGGACCGCCTGGAGGTGCTGGTTGCCGACCCTTCCGTACCCCGGGAGATCTTTGCCCTGCCCGGCCCCTTTGCCCGGCAGGTGGTGCACTTTCTGGACAATGCCGCCCTGGCCCCGGACCGGATCCGCACATATGCCGCCATCTCCCGGACCGTGGCGCAGCGGAAAGACTATTTTCCCCGGCCGGACCGGGTCGAAGTGATCTATCCGCCCTCCAACCTGCACCGGTTTGCCTGCGGGGATGATGCCCACCTTTTCACCGTCAGCCGCCTGGACGGACCCAAGCGCATTCACCTGCTCATCCAGGCCATGGGGCATGTTGCCGCTGACATCTGCCTGAAGATCGCGGGCACCGGACCGGATGAACAGCGGCTGCGGGAAATGGCGGCAGGAGATTCCCGGATCCGGTTTCTGGGATTTGTCAAAGACCAGGAGATCATCGACCTTTACGCCGATGCCCTGGCAGTTCCCTATGTGCCCTGTGACGAAGATTACGGCCTGGTGACCATCGAGGCCATGATGAGCGGCAAGCCGGTGCTGACGGTGACAGACGCGGGCGGGCCCACCGAGTTTGTCAAAAACGGAAAAACCGGGTTTTGTGTGCCCCCGGACCCCCGTGCCCTGGCCGCCAAAATCGATTATATGTGCACCCACCGGCAGGAATGCCGGGAAATGGGACGGACAGCACAAAGAAGCGTATCCGGCATCACCTGGAAAAATGTGGTTTCACAGCTGCTGGGAGACACAAAAAACACCCGGGTACCGGCAGAAGAAAAGCCCCCCTGCACCGCCCTGCCCGGCAGACACCGCAAAAAACTCACCGTTGCCGCCACTTTTCCCGTGTACCCGCCCCGGGGCGGAGGACAGTCCCGGGTGTACAATTTATACCGCCATCTGGCCCAATGGTGGGATATCGACATTGTCACCTTCACCGGCCCGGATGATGCCCCGTTCAATGAATCCATCGCCCCGGGCCTGCGGGAAATCCGGATTCCCAAAACAGCGGCCCATGAAGCAAAAGAACGAAAACTGAGCCGGGATCTGGGCTGGGTGCCGGTCACGGATGCGGCCATGCCCCGGCTGCATTCTTTGACCCCTGATTATCAGAAGGCCCTGGAAGCATCCGCCCTCGGGGCCGATGCCCTGGTGGCCTGTCACCCCTATCTGGCGGCAGTGCTGGAAGCCTGTGCACCGGGCAGACCCCTGTGGTACGAGGCCCAGGATGTTGAACTCGACGTGAAAACCAGCATACTGGGCACCGGCAGGGCCGCCCGGCAACTGCTGGAGGACACAAGGGCTGCCGAACACCGGTGCTGGCAGTCGGCCAGTCTGGTCTATGCCTGCTCCCGGGCGGACCTGGACCGGCTGGAAGCACTCTACGGCAGCACCAAAGCCCTGCTGCTGGAGGTACCCAACGGGGTGTGCACGGATGATGTTTCTTTTACCCCCCCCGGGGCCAGGCCGGCCCTCAAGGAACAGATGGGGCTCAGGGAGGTGAAAACAGCTGTTTTCATCGGCAGCTGGCATGGTCCCAACCTGGAAGCGGTGGAACATCTTATTGGGATCGCCGAAAAAATGACGGATGTGTTTTTCCTGGTATTAGGCAGCAGCGGGACTGCTTTCGGTGGGCGTTCTCTGCCTGCCAACATCGTGATGGCCGGTGTGGTGGAAGATGATATCAAAAACATGATTCTTTCCATGGCGGATGTGGCCCTCAACCCAATGACCAGCGGTTCCGGCACCAACCTGAAAATGCTGGAATATTTTGCCGCCGGCATCCCCGTGATATCCACACCCTTCGGCAGCCGGGGCCTGGACTGCCTGCCCGGCCGTGATTTTCTGGCCGCTGAGATCCCGTCCTTTGCCGACACCATCACCCGGTTTTTTGACCTGCCTGAAGATGAGGTAAAAAAAATAGCTGCAGCAGCCCGCCGCCTGGCTGTGGAAAAATTCGACTGGGCCGTGATTGCCCGAAATCTGCACAAATTAATTGGGGACAGACCACGATTAATTCAATTCCGATCAGCCATAAAGGCCGGACAAAATTAATCGGGGACAGACCAGATGGATTTGCATTGCGCTCGGAATCTATTGATGAAAACAATACAGCCCCGGGGGTCGTACTTTCAAGCGGCATCATAAATCAACACATGGACTGTTGAAATAAGAGGTTTGTCCACAATTGTTTCCCTGTACTGTAAAACTTGGTCTGTCCCCAATTATCCTGTAAAACGTGGTCTGTCCCCAATTATCAGTCACGGCTCCATGAACTCACAGGGCATCCACAATCTCCCCCTGGAGCCGGTAAAACGCCAGTATGCCCAGACCACTGAAAAACAGCCCCAGCAGACCGGGATACACCAGCGAGGACCAGTCCGGCACAGCCTGGTCCAGAAAGATGCCCTGGCAGGCCCGGATCACGGGAAACAGCGGATTCCACCCCAGCAGGGCCGCCACCCGGTCCGGCAGGGTGGCGGGAAGGTACACGATGGGGGTCAGCCAGAACCAGAACTGAACCAGCACCTGGACCATCTGCTGCACATCCCGGTAAAATACGTTGATGCAGGCCAGGAGCATGCCCAGCCCCATGGTGAACACCACCAGGACCGCCAGGACCGGCACCGCACACAGCACCACCCATCCGGGAAATGCCCCTGCCAGCACCAGGAACCCCGCAAAAAGAATCATTGTCACGGCAAAATTGAGCAGGCTGGACACCATCACAATGATGGGCAGACAGAGTTTGGGAAAATAGATTTTTTTGAGCAGGTTGGCGTTTTCCACAAAGACCGCCACGCTCCGGGCCAGCATCTCGGAAAACAGGCTGTACACGAGTACCCCGGCGCACAAATAGATGGAATAGGCGAATTTCGACTCATGGGCCGGCATGCCCGGCCGCATGATGTTCACAAAGATCACCGTAAAAATGACAATGGTGGCCAGAGGCTGGGCGATCAGCCAGAACGGGCCCAGCTGGGTCCCGATCCACCGGGCCGCAAACTCGCGTTTCACCGAACTTAAGATGAAATCCCGCCGCTCCCACACCTCTGCAAACATTTGTGCCGTCACCATATAATCCGCCTTATGAACTCTTCCGCCCTATCATCTTCCCCGGTCAGCTCTTCCGCCCCATCCTCTTCCCCGGGCTGTAATGTCTTTTTTCATGCCTTATCCGTTGTGCAGCATCTCTTTGGTGCCGTTAAATCACCCGCCTGAAGATGTCCAGGGTCCTGCGGGCCGTATTTTCCCAGGTGAACTGTTTCGCCCGTGCCAGGCCTGCGGTTTTCAGGTTCCGACAAAGGCTGGTGTCTCCGACCAGGGTTTCAATGGCGTGGACCAGGCTGTCTTTGTCTTCCGGGTCGATAAACAGGGCCGCATCCCCGGCCGCCTCGGGCATGCTGGCGGCACTGGAGCAGATCACCGGGCACCCGCAGGCCATGGCCTCCAGAATGGGCAGGCCGAACCCTTCATACAGGCTGGGATACACCAGGGCTGCGGCGCCTGTATACATTGCCGCAAGATCCTGGTCCGGCACATGGCCGGTGAGAAACACCCGGCCTTTGAGATTGCCTGTACCGATGCCCTTGTGCCACGGTTTCTCCCCCCACCCGTGCCATCCCGCGAGCACCAGGGGAATGTCGGTTTTTGCAGCGGCCAGGGCATCCATGAGCAGGCCGATGTTTTTGCGGGGCTCCAGGGAACTGACAAACAGCAGGTATTGGCCGGGCAGGCCGTATTTGCGCCGCACATTTGCCACGGTTCGGGGCGGACGTGCAAAAAACAGGGGGTCCGGGGCCAGCGGTACGCTGGAAACCATGGACGGCGGCACCTTGAATTCATCCATGATCTCCTGGCGGATGAAATCGGAAATGGTGAGAATATGCCGGGCATATTTCAGCCGGGTTTTGATGAAATATTCAAACAGCCATACCCGCTCTTTCGGATGGGTGTCTTTGTACCGGCGCAGGGACAGGTCATACACCGAATAGACCGTGGGAACCGCCGTCAGCTTTGCCGGGGTGAACGCGGTTTCATGGTACAGGGTAAAATCGGAATTTCCGCCCCTGAAAAGGCAGTTGAGCTGATGTTCATACCAGCGCCACCGGGCGGCCCGCAGCCCGAATACCAGGGGATCCGGCAAGTGCCGCACCGACCGGGTGACCTGCTGCCACCGGACCGCATCGGCCATGGCAGGGAGGGCGGGGTGTATGTGACTGCCGGTGAAAAAGGCGGTGTCAGCCAGTTTCAGGCGGTTGACCGTCTGGTATAAATTGCGCAGATACCGCGAAATGCCGGTCAGCAACCCGGTCATGGGAATGGCATCAACAAGTATTTTCATGGCAGATGCTATTTATACTATTTATGCTATTCATAGAAGTTACACACGGCAAATCCCTCCTGCCGGCACAGGGCATCGCGCTTTGCTTCTTCCAGGTCATGGCAGACCATCTCTTTTACCATGTCTGCAAAACTGATGCCGGGCTTCCATCCCAGTTTTTTCCGTGCGTTTGCGGCATCGCCCAGCAGGGTTTCCACCTCTGCCGGCCGGAAATACATGGGATCCACCGCCACGATCACGTCCCCGGGCTTTACACAGGGGGTTTTGATCCGGGTGCTGCCGTTGCCTGAAGACAGATCCACTGCCGGATCCACTGCATAGACAATGCCTTTTTCATGGACACCGGTGCCTTCCCAGGCCAGGGTGATGCCCAGGTCTGCTGCGGCAGTTTCCACAAACTGCCTGACAGAGTGCTGTTTTCCCGTGGCAATGACAAAATCTTCAGGGTTGTCCTGCTGGAGCATGCACCACTGGGCTTCCACATAATCTTTTGCAT
>JAABUD010000011.1 GCA_011389555.1 Desulfotignum sp.
CATGCGTTTTCAGCGGCGTCGAAACTGCTCACTGTATCCGATGAAATGCTCAACACCCTGATTTCCGTGAGATAACAGGAGACAACACATGCGGGTTCCCAATATAAACACCTACTATACCGCCACCTATCGGCTGGGCAATCTCACAGAAGATCTGAAAAATGCCAATGAGGTGATCTCCACCCAGAAACGCATCAATGAGATTTCCGACGATCCTTTGGGGCTGAGCCAGGTGCTGTCTTTGCGCAATTCCATCGGCAATCTGGAACAGATCGAACAGAACGTGGTCATGGGCAAATCCTGGCTGGAAGGGGTGGAAGCATCCCTGGACAGCGTCAACAACCTGATTCTGGATGCCAAATCCGAAGTTTCCCGCCTGGCCAATGATTCCACCACAGCGGATGAGCGGCAGAATGCTGTGGCCCGCATTGACCATATCATCAACCAGATTGTTTCTCTGGGCAACACCCGGGTCAACGACAATTACATTTTCGGTGGTACCAAAACCGATGTGATTCCTTTTGAATATGATACCAGCGTTGACCCAAACCGGGTATTGTACAAGGGCAATGAAACGCCTTTTGAAATAAGGACTGATAGAAATTCCGGGGTCCAGGTGGGCAGAAACGGCAAAACAACCTTTTGGGATGAGACCATTGCAATAAATGCCACCAACAACAAAGTGGTTTTCACAGAAGACAACGGGCATGGCTCAGCATCTGAAAAAGTTCTGACAGCCACCATTCCGGATGGAAAATACACCGCACAAAGCCTTGAGACAGCGGTAAGAAATGCATTGAACCAGGCATCGGAAGAAAACGGGTACGGGGCCGGCTATCTGGTTTCCTATGATGCAGATGCCAAAAAATTCGATATCAGAGAGGACGGCTCCTACGGCGGGTATCTGAAAACACAATTTTTGTGGGAAACCGGAAACCAGGCCCATATCAACAACATCGCAGCCAGCAGCACAATAGACCCGGATGATATCAATATCAGCACCAACCCCGCTGCATTGACCATTGGAACCCCTGAGCCCCATGGCACAGAGCCCTTCACACTGGTCTGGCAAAAAAATGACACATGGAAAGTTGTCAACAATCCAGGATATGTGCTTTCCTCTTCCATGATATCCGGTACACCGGACCGGGTTGATATTGATCTGAATGAATCAGGCACACCTGATATCAGTATCAAACTGGATGCCCCGGTGAACAATAAAGGGGATTTTGTTTCCTTTGAGATTATTCCTGCCGGGGAAGATGACAGCATCGGCCATGAAATAGGGTTCAATGACCGGGATCTCATCCATGCCCCCCCGGTATCAGACACCCCGGCCCGGTTCATCACGGAACTTGTTTTTACTGATAGCAGCAATGATGAAATTAGTTTTGAAGAAGTCAATTCAACCGGCGGCACCAGCACGTTTTCCATTGATCTGAACACCACAGGTGCTGATGTCACCTACTTCGATATGCAGGCTCTTGCCGGTGATATAAAGGCAAAGATGGAAGCGGCAAGCGCCGCAGGTCCCAACCAGATTGAATATAATGTGTCCTATGATCCCGACACCAGCCGCTTCAGTATCCGGGAAAAAGGCACTGACCTGGATGAACTGCATCTGCAGTGGGATGCCGGCAATTCTGCCGCAGAAACCTTAGGGTTTTATGGTGCACCGGATGCCACCATATACCCGGCCAGTGACCTGGCCCTGAACAGAACCATTGTGCTGGATGATGCCAACAATACCTTCAGTTTCCAGGAAACCGGTGCTCTGGGAACCGCTGGGACGGCAATAACCGCCACAGTGGCCCAGGGAACCTATCGCAATGCCACAAGTTTTGCCACAGCCATTGAAGCAGCTCTGGATGCAGAAACAGCAAGCAATGGCCTGTCGGCAGATTATGACGTATCCTATGATGCGGGTACCAATCGATTCACCATTGAAGACATCAGCGGGAATCTCTCAGAATTCAGCCTGCTCTGGAAAACCGGCGGGACAGACAGTGACTATCTGGCAAAATCCCTGGGGCTGAGTCCGGACGTGGATTATACCGGCAAATTGACATATGGCAGCAGTACAGACCCTGTAATCATGACATTCGACCAGGAAAACAACTGGATCGATTTTTCAGAAACCGATCAAGACGGCAATACCATCACAGCCGGCATACAGATACCAGAAGGAGACTATACAAATCCCCGCCATCTGGCAGCGTTAATCCAGACCGAGATGCGGGCCGCCTCCTATAACGGGGTGGATTATGCCGTATCCTATGATGCGGTTGAACAGGAGTTTGTCTTCAAAGAAGGGGGGAATGCCGATATTTCATCCTTCAGTCTGCTCTGGTACAGCGGGGGGCATGCCTCTGAAAACGCGGCCGTTCACCTGGGGTTTGCCGGCACCCATGACGACAGGGCAATATTTTCCATCAGTGATGAACCGGTGGTTAACCTCACCATTGACGGATCAAACAACAAGATCGATTTCATGGAGGTCGGCGGCGGTGACAGCGGGAAAACCGCAGGGTACCTCACAGCAGAAGTAGCAGCAAAAACCTATACCAGCCATGCAGACCTGGCAGGAGAAATAGAAAAAGCCCTGGAAGCCGAATCCCGCATCAAGGGGAATAAAATCGAATATACCGTGGCCTGGGATGATGTGACCAGAAAGTTCACCATCAAGGAAAACGGGTCAGAACTGGATGCGTTTCATCTCCAGTGGCAGACCGGGGACAATGCCCCTGCCGCTGTGGGCGGATCCGGTGAAAGCATCGGGGAAATTCTCGGTTTCGATGCCTTGTCCGATGATGTGCACACCGCCATAAAAAGCACAAGGGATGTGGAATGGGGTATTTTCACCACATTGCTGGATCTCAAACAATACTTGTCAGACAATGACAGAGATGGTATTGAACGTTCACTGGGAAGACTTGAGGCGGATTTTGAAAACATGACCTCCAAAATAGTGGATACCGGCATGAAATACAGCCGGCTCGAAATAAGGGAAACCATCACAAGAGAGGTGGGGTTGAACCTTACCCAGAGACGTTCCATGATAGAAGATGCCGACATCATAGAGGCAATCATGAATCTCCAGAGTATACAAACCGCGTATCAGGCTGCGCTGTCATCCACATCACAAGTGTTGAACATCAGCCTGGTGGATTATTTACGGTAAGGATATTGACCTGATGCTTGTTCTGAGCCGGAAAGCCGAAGAAAAAATCAAGATAGGAGACAACATTGTTGTCAGCATCCTTGGCATTGAAGGCAATACCGTGAAAATCGGCATCCAGGCACCAAAGGAGGTCACTATCCTGAGATGGGAAGTCTTTGAGCAGATACAAAAAGAAAACATCGCATCTGCTGCCAGGGAATTCACAGATATCCAGTCAGCAGCAGAGCTGCTCAAGAAGAAATTTTTCAAGGGGTAAGAAAGTGAAGATCGGTACCAGAAAATTTGGAGACATTCATATTGAAGCGGGCAAAATATTGACCATGCCCGAAGGTCTGCCGGGATTTCCCGGGTTTGACCATTTTGTCCTCATAGAAGATAAAAAAACAGCCCCTTTCTGCTGGTTCCAGTCCACACAGGCACCAGATCTTGCCCTTGTGGTAATGGACCCGTTTTTGTTTATGCCTGATTACCAGGTGAATGTGGATATCCTTATCACAGAAATGGACTGGAAAAATAGTAAGAGAAAAGACCTGCTGATATATGTGGTGGTGAATATTTCCCGAGAAAATGAAACAAAGACAATTACAGCCAATTTAATGGGGCCCCTGGTGATCAACACAAAGAACAACCAGGCTGTCCAATTGATTATGGCGGATTCTCCCTACTCCTGTCAATATGATATTCTGGCGGCATCATCCGCATAAAAAAGGGCAGGTTACACACTCTGGTTAAAAATCAGGCCGGTGAACTCTACCATTTTTTGTCTGATTTCCAGAAGTTCCTCAGACGGAATTTGTTTGATCAGTTCATTGGTTTCCCGGTTTTTTATTTCCACAACCACCTGGCGGTTCAATCCTTCCCGGATGGAAAAACCCAGACTGGTCTGCAGATCATCCATGATTTCGTTCATTTCAAGGGTCAGATCTTTTGCTTCTTTCGGGGACAGAACCGTTTTTTGTTCTTCTGTCTTTTTTCCGTTCATCTGGCGGGTTTGCCGATTGTTTTCTACAGTGTCGTTTTTTAACTGCCCTGCTGCCGGCAGAGGTGTTTCCCGTACGTCGGCAGTTTTGGCAATGTTGTTGATAGTGCCCATATCCATGGACCTCCCTTTTTAATTGGTTAAATTGATTGCCCGTGGTCTTTTTGTCATCGAGGATGGCGAACCATAGGATTGTATGGCATGTTTTCCCTTTGACAGGTTTTTCAAGCTTTGCTGGATCTGATTTTTATGGGCGGTAACTTTCCGAGCCAGGATGTGGTTCTGGTGCAGCAGCCGGCGCATCTGTTCCTCCAGATTCCGGGTCATGTCATCCGGTTCCATATCCAAGTCCGGTTCAGGGTCGCTCATAAAGCAGTTTACGGCAGCGGCCAACTGGTTAAACAGATTTTTCCTTAACCGCTGCTGGTTTTCCAGATCCGGCATTACCTGGGTATCAAAAGCGATTATATGCTCATCCTGCATCTGTTCCAACCGGGCCAATAGATTTTTTATTTGCTGGTAGGCATTGTCCATACATAGATTCCTTTTGCCCGGCTTTTCAAACAGATATTGAACGGAATGCAGGGTTTTTTGCCTGGTTCCCGTAACTGCCGGAAAAGTTTTGTTTGCCCATGGCGGCAATCTTGCCGGCTGCAGCAGTTTTTGTTCCTTTTGCCATGACCGTTGTTTCCCAGATTTCCTTGAGCCGTGAGATATATGAATGGGCTCTGCGCAGTATCTCCTTGTCATTGTTCATGGATACCTTTGGCAGTTCAGACAGAATGGCTGTGTAAAGCCCCCGTAAAAACAAGGTGCCTTCGTCTGTCATGGTAGTGTCCACAGATGCATGCAGTTCGGAAATAATGGCAATGGTTTTGCTCAGGTGTTCCCCCCTTTTTCTAAGGTCATTTGCATCTATGGCTTCCTCTGTGAGGCGGATACGATCCAGCGCCCCTTTGAAAAGCATGAGGATCAACTGTTCCGGTGTCATGCCCTCATAATGGTTGTTCAGATAACTGTTTATTTCCGCTGATACGGCCATGCATACCTCCTGGTTAACGCTTATATGACATTATACATCTTTGGTTTTGTTAAAAGAATCGATCATGGACTGCATAAAAGCAGACTCATTGTTCAATTGACTGATATAGGAGTCGAGCCGGACAAACTGGGCGGTCATGGTTTGGTAGCGTTTGTCCAGCCGCTCTGTGGCCGTCTGAATATCTTTGTCCAGATTGTTTATCCGTGTCTCAGCGGCATCGATTTCCGTGGACACGATCCCGCTGGAGCTGACCATGTCCGAGATCCCGTCGTTGATCACATCTCCCAGTCCGGTGATACCGGCATCGGCATCTCCGATAAAAAGAGACTGGACTGCTTCAGGATCTGATGCGATAGCTTGTTCCAGGGTCGCTTCATCCAGGGCCAGGGTGCCGTCCTGGTTGACGCTGAGGCCCAGATCCACAAGGCTGGTATAGCTGGATCCGGTTTCGACATGGGTGGTCATCATTGCCCGGAGCCGGGTCAGGATGTTTTTGACATTATAGGAATCAGCCAGAGGGTTGGGAGCTTCATCTGTTTCGTCAGTTTCTGTGTCAGAACTATTGATGTCAGCCATCAGGTCATTGACACCCTTAACCAGCGTGGTGATGCTCTCTTTTACAGGGTCCAGGTCCTTCTGGACCCCGAAAGCGGTCTCCCCGGTTTTTTTCAGGTTCAGGGTCACCCCTGAGATCACATCGGAAATACCGTCATTGGACTGGCGCTGGTACTGGACCCCGTTCAAAGCGAAAACCGCATTCAGGGAGCTGTCGTCCGCACCTGTGACTTCTGCCATGGGCAGGTTCTGAACAGAGATGCGGTTTTTCTCGCCTGTGGCATTGGATGTCAAAGTCAGGCGGAAAGGATTGTCAGCCGCACCGGTATCCACTATGGCAGCTGTCACCCCCGGGTTGTCATCCGCATTGTTGATACTTGCAGCCATCTGTTCATAGGTGGTGCCCGGTGCAACACTCAGGAACATGGGATCATCGGAGCCTGCTGTTGCAATGGAAACTGTTGTGTCTGCCATGGCATAATCAAATCCTGACACGCTGACCTGGGTGTCGGCGCTGTCATCTCCGGAAGATGACGCGATCCTGATATAGTACTGCCCGTCATTTTCCCCCAAAGAAGCAGTGACCAGTGATGCATCATCAGCGCCCCTGTTGGCATCGGACTTGTTGACAGCTTCTATGACCTGGGCCAGGGTCATGCCGGGATCAAGGGAAATATCGATGGCCTGCTGGTTTTCCAATGCCCCGTGCATGATGGTCATGGTGCCGGACTCGGAGGTGACGTTTTGACCAGGCGAGGTGATGCCGGATTCCGGTGGTGCATAGATAACCGCAGATGCGCTGGCCACCCCGTCTGTCTGCCAGGAGTTGTACTGTGCTTTCTGGATAACTTCGATGGTATGTGATGACCGGGCAATGCCGTCATTGGCCGAAGCCGTTACAACGTCTTCATCAGAGACCGACACCGTGTTTTTCAGAAAATCCGATTCCAGGGACAGGGAAAGCGCGTGGGACTTCATGGAAAACAGCTGGGTATTTACGGAATTATATGCTGCGACGGTTTTCTGAAGCTCGCTTATTTTGTTTTCTTTGGAGGTGATGGGCCTTTTTTCAGATTCTTTGAGCTGATCCAGAATATTCTGAAGATCCAGGCCCGATCCGATTCCCAAAGTGGTTATGGATCCGGTTGCCATGTGCATACTCCTTTGTTCAAGATATAGTATTCATATCGGACCATGCCATAAAAAACATGAGAGAAAAAGGCAAAAAGCCCTGGAAAAACTTCCAGGGCTTTAAGGTGAGAGGTTAAAAAGCTGTTTTTGCTACTGGAGTAGACTCAATACGCTCTGGGAGCTGGCATTGGCCTGGCTCATGGCAAAGGTACCTGCCTGCATCAGTATCTGCATCTTGGTGAAGTTGGCTGATTCCTCGGCAAAGTCAACGTCACGAATGGTGGATTCCGCAGAAGACACATTCACCCGTGTGGTGGAAAT
Source organism: Desulfotignum sp. (assembly GCA_011389555.1). Classification (GTDB taxonomy): domain Bacteria; phylum Desulfobacterota; class Desulfobacteria; order Desulfobacterales; family Desulfobacteraceae; genus Desulfotignum. The sequence continues at coordinate 7,210 of JAABUD010000011.1, forward strand.
GTTTGCAATGGTGGAGGTCAGCTGGTTCTGAACAGACCCCAGATCCGCCCTTGTCTTGTCCAGATCCTTCAAGGTGGCATCAGCCACGGAAATAGCGATCTGGGCACTTTCCTGGGTCAGCACGCTGAGATCGGACAGCCGGTTGGTTTGTGTTTCGCTCAACCGGGCCGTGGCAGCATTTCCGCCGGCATTGGCGGCAATGGTGCTGCCCTGGGCAATCACCGAACCTGCCTGCAGGGTCATGGCTTCGCTCAGTTTGTTCACCCCGCCGGTGGTGATATCGCTTTCCAGCACATTGCCGGCAGCATACATGGTACCATCGGCTGCAGTGATGTCATTGGTCAGATAGGTACCTGCCGTGATCACACTGCCTTCTGCCAGAGAAGACCCAGTTTCAAGCTGCATCTGGGTGCCGGATGCAACTTTTTCATCAGCATCCAGGGTGATAGTGCCGCCGATGGTGGAGCCGTTGGTAAGCATGGATCCGGCAGCCAGTTTGGTGCCGGCACCAAGGGTAAAAGCACCTTGGATTACGTCAAGATCCTGATCGAGAGACGCATTTCCGCCAATAGTAGAGCCTGCTTTGATGATAGTATCGGTAGATTCAATGGTTGACCCTGCACCGATTTCCTGCTTTTTGTCAAAACTGACGTCCCCGTCAAGCTGCAGCTGGCCATAGAAGGTAGACCCTGCCTGAAGAATACTGGCAGCCTCAAGAACAGATCCAGTGCCAAGTGTCACTTCCTTGGTAATGCTGGTCATATCAGCATCAAGGGTTGATGCTTGTTTTAATGTCAGGTCAGCATAGACAACTGAATTTTCTGTTAAACTGGAATCTTCTCCAAAGCTTGAACCAGCTTTGGCAGTCACTGCCCCTGTCGCACCGACAATGGTACTGTATTTTAAAGTGATATCCGCGCCAACCTCTGAACCCACTTCTAAAGCACTGCCGTCAGCAAGAACAGAACCTGTTTCTGCCGTCATATCATCTGTCAAAGTAGCAGCATTGCGCAGAGTTATATCCACACCCATTGAAGATCCGGAAGCCAGAGTTGATCCGCCGGCCAATGAAGTTCCGATATTGGCTGTAATTGTTCCAGCGTCAGCAACGGTTGTCTCTGCTGCCAATGTAAGATCAGTATATACAGTTGAACCTGAGTTTAGAAGAGTACTATTTCCAAAACTACCGCCTGCTGCTGCTGAAACAGTGCCACTAACAACAACGGCATCAGCATTGAGAGTTACATCCACCGATAGTGTCACACCTGAGCCACCATATGAAGTACCGTCCAGGCCAGTAATTGTTGTGCCTGAAGCAAGAA
>JAABUD010000012.1 GCA_011389555.1 Desulfotignum sp.
TCGATCATGTCGCCGAAATCGATGTCCAGCATGGACCCGATGCTCACAAAATGGCTGAATCCCATGCGCTCTTTGGCAGCCATATCAAGAATGGCGCCGCATATGGCACCGCTCTGGGAGACAAAGGCCAGGTTTCCGGCCAGGGGCATGTCCGAGGCAAACCCGGCATTGAGGTTCACACCCGGCCGGATGAGCCCCATGCAGTTGGGCCCCAGGATACGAAGCCCGCCGTCATAGGCAATCTTTTGGATCTGATCCTCGATCTCACGGCCCTGAGCCCCCACTTCCCTGCCGCCTGCCGAAATAACAATCGCACCGCGCACCTTTTTTTCGACACAGTCTGTCACAATATCAATGGCCGTTTGAATGGGGGTGGCAATAATGGCAAGATCCACCCCCGGCATCAGATCACGGACCGATTTTACGCAGTCATGATCCTGTACGGTTTTATATTTGGGATTCACCGGCAGAATCTTTCCTGCAAATCCGCCGTCGATCAGATTTTTCATCAGCGCATGGCCGATGGTTCCCTTTTTCTTACTGGCCCCCACCACTGCGATGTGGCGGGGGTTGAACATGCTTTTTAAATGATATTGTCCCATATTTATCCTTATTTTTTACCGGCCGATATCCTCAAAAGCGTCCAGCACGATTCCTGTTCCTGTCGAAATCAGCAGGATATCCCGGGCCACGCGCACAAAGCGGTGTTGCGGTGGCGGCTCTCCCAATTGATCAAGGATGCTTGACGGAAGATCATAGAAGATCACTTCTCTGGGAAGCGGTTGCCCTTTTTTCCACATTTTTGCTTGACCGGGGGGGAGGCAACCGTTGTCTTTTTTGAGCAACCCCGGCGGGCAGTGCCCTTTTCGAAATCGATCGGAATAATATTGGTGGATGAACTTCTTTTTATTTTCGCTGAAGTACCCGCTCTTCCGGTCTCCATTTCCGGTTGTCCCGTCATAGGACCCCTGCCCAGGCGTCCTGTCGTAACGTTGGTTCTCATGCCTTTCTTCATTTCTGTAATTCTCACGTTTTTTATTGCCGGCCCGGTCCGGCTTATCTGCCAGTGCCGTGCCCGTCGACCATATCCCGGCGAAAAAAAGCGCCAGTATAAAACTGATCTGAAACATAAACCGCTGCATAACATGGCTCCTGTTTAAATGGATTTGATATCGTCATCTTGTTTAATTTTCGTTGTCAAAGGCCCTTCTTTTATATATATATCGCTCGCAGATCTTCCGGTAATGGTAGCCATAGATGGACAGGGTGATGGCCGTGGGCATAAGTTTGGGTTTTCGGGTCAGGGTCCAGAGAATCAGATTCCAGTAATGGAACCGCTCTTTTCCGAAAAAACCGAGCCGCAAGCCTGCCCTGAAAAAACAAAGAAACCGCTGAAAATCAATGGGAATAATGGTTTCAGGATTTTTGAGTTCCATTAATAAGGTCCGGATCCGGCGGTAATAGTTTTTCGGCTGATAGATCTGTTTCATGATGGCCTGGTATCCGTTGAACAGATTGTCCATGCCCATCTTGGGGATGATATTGGTGGTGCCGTCCACATTGTCCCCGGTAAAGGATTGCGTGACCCGGCTTTCCTGCTGAAGCCGGTCAAACAGACGGGTTCCCGGAATGGCCTGGAGCATGCCCACCATGGCCGTGACAATGCCGCTTTTCTGGATAAAGTCGATCTGGCGCTGGAAAATGGCAGGCCCGTCATTGTCAAACCCGACAATAAACCCGCCCATGACCTGCAGCCCGGAACGTTGGATGATGCCCACGCTTTCCAGAAGATTCCTGTTTTTATTCTGGGTTTTATGACATTCGGCGAGGCTGACCTCATCGGGTGATTCAATGCCGATAAACACGGAATCAAACCCGGCCTTTACCATCATGTCTAAAAGCTCGGGGTCATCGGCCAGATTGATGGAGGATTCCGTAAAAAATACACAGCCCTTTTTATCTTTGCGCCAGTCAATCAGGGCCGGGAGCAGATGTTTTTTCAAATACGCCTTGTTGCCGATGAAATTATCATCCACAAAAAAAATACTGCCGCGCCAGCCCGCCGCATAAATATGATCCAGTTCCTGGATGATCCGGTCGGCTTTTTTCAACCGGGGGATGTGACCGAACAAAGCCGTCACATTGCAGAAATCACAGTTAAAGGGACATCCCCTGGAAAACTGCAGGCTCATGGAGGCATAGCGTTTCCTGTGTAAAAGCTCCCACAGGGGAACCGGGGTGTCATCGGGATCACAGAATCCTGGGGCCCGGTATATTTTTTTGGCCCGGCCCATGCTGAAATCTGCCAAAAATTCAGGCAGGGTCCGTTCTGCTTCATCCAGCACCAGGTGGTCCACGGTTTTGAACGCGTCAGGCTCACAGGTAAAAAGCGGCCCGCCGGCCACAATCGGTACATCCAACGCCTTGCAGCGGTCAATGATCTGCCGGGCCGATGTGCGCTGCACGGCCATGCCGCCGATAAACACCAGGTCGGCCCATGCAATATCCTTGTCCTTGAGGCGCTCCACATTGGTATCCACCAGCCGTTTGTCCCAGTTTCCGGGCAGCAGGGCCGCCACCGTGATCAATCCCAGCGGCGGGAAAGCCGCTTTTTTCCCGATAAAGCTTACGGCATGGGTGAATGACCAGAACGTATCCGGAAATTCAGGATAAATTAACAATATTTTCATCATAATTTTCATCATAGGGGCCTCCTTTGCCCCTGACAGCATCAATGGCTTCCATTCCCTGGGGATCGGACATTGTATAAATCTGGATATGCAGGGGTTCCTGCAAAAGCGGTTTGATTCCCAGAAGAACCCCGAATCGGCAGGACCGGATATGGTGGTCCAGGTTTTCCCGGGTTTCCCATTCCTCAATCAGGCAGAAATGGTTTTTGTCATGGATATCGCAAAAAATATTGTATTTTTTGCAGCCCTTTTCCTTACCCACGGGTTCGATCAGCGAAAGAAGGGTCTGCGTGACTTCCAGGTGTTTCTCCGCAAGTGCATTCAGGGTAATTCTGACAACAATCATAGGGATCACCTTTTTCATCTGTGCCTGCGGTTTGATTGATTCGGAAAAATTTCTATCCTGAGCCGTTTCCCCGGCCCCGGTAATTCAATGAACTCCATAACAAGAGGATAGCAGCAAGCTTCATGCCATGCCTCGGTTTTGGTTTTAATTCCTGCCCATCCGCTTGATCTGCCGCAGAATTTTGTCTTTACAAAAACAGATCCGGAAGGTGAAAAAAATCAGAAAGAATGGCCACATATAACCAAAGACCACATGTGACCATTCAGGGTTTTGAGATACCAAGCTTTCGCATCCGGGCACGCAGGGTGCTGCGGTTGAGCCCGAGAATCCGGGTCGCACTGTTTTCGCCGCTGACTTTCCAGTTTGTCTGTTCCAGAACCTGGACCATATAGTCGTACTCCACCTGTTCCAGCGTTTTTGTCTCCACTGTTTTATGGGTGTTGCTCAAACTGGCCAATGGCCTGTTAAAATCGTCCACCATGCGCAGTTTCGGGCCTGACGAGATGATGACGGCACGCTCCAGAATATTTTCCAGCTCCCGGACATTTCCCGGCCAGTGATAATGTAAAAAAGCCTTCATCATCAGTTTGGGAACAATGGGGGTATCTTTGCCCAGCCGTTTGGCAATCTTTTTGACATAAAAAGCCACCAGGAGCGGGATATCCTCTGTCCGGTCCCGAAGGGGCGGCATGGTAACGGGAAACACATTCAGCCGGTACCAGAGATCTTCCCGGAAGTTGCCTTTTTTCACTTCTTTTTCAAGGTTTCTGTTGGTGGCGGCAATGATCCGGACATCCACCTTGATGGTCTGGGGACTGCCCAGGCGTTCAAATTCACCGTCCTGGATCACGCGAAGCAGTTTGGCCTGCAATTCCAGGGGCAGTTCTCCGATTTCATCTAAAAAAAGCGTGGTCCCGTTTGCCGCCTCGAACCGTCCCAGCTGTCTGGCACTGGAACCGGTAAACGCCCCTTTTTCATGACCGAACAATTCGTTTTCAATCAGGCTTGCCGGCAATGCTGCGCAGTTGATTTTTACCAGGGCCCTTTTTTTGCGTGGGCTGCCATGATGAACGGCCCTGGCAATCAGTTCCTTTCCGGTTCCGGTTTCACCCAGAACCAGTACCGTGGTATCGGTGGCGGCGATCTGTTCCACTTTATAGAGCACATATTTGAGTGCATCGCTTTTACCGATAATATTTTCATGGTTATGTTCCAGTTTGATCTCTTCCGTCAGATACTCTTTTTCTCCCTCCAGCTGCTTTTTGAGTTTTTTGATTTCCAACAGGGCTTTTTCCGCGGTTTCCTTTTCTTGTTCCGCCGCCTGTCTGGCCTGGGCGAGTTCATATGTCCGGGCTTCCACAATCTCTTCAAGATTGCGTTTATAATATTCCCGCTCCGTCACATCCTCGATGGCCAGAAGAATCAGCTGGGCATCCGTTGATTTCAGATATATTTTTCTTGCATTCAAATGCATGATCTTCGGGCCGATATTTTCAAAAGAATGCTCCACCTCAAAATCATTGAATGCGGAGTTCCGGGGCAGAACCTCTTCCAGTAATTTCCTGAGCTGGGGAATATCCCATTGCCCGTTGCCAAGGTCATAGATCAATGACCCTTCCGTATTTTCCTGGTTGACGCAGAAATTTTTGTAAAAAGAGGGGTTGGCGCCGACCACCTTATGACTGGTATCCAGTACCAGCAGGGGTTCACGTACCGATGCCAGGACATTGTTAAACACGTTTATAAAAGCTTTTTGCATATATTTTCAATCCATCAGTTTTCGTATGGTTTTTGCCATTTCCGCCATGGGTACCGGTTTCATCATATAGGCCGCAATTCCCAGTTGCCGGGCTTTTTCCTCATCGATCAGGGAACTGTGACCCGTGCACAGAACAATGGGGATATCGGCCCGGATCCGGATCAATTTTTCAGCCAGTTTCGCACCGGTCATCTTGGGCATGGTCATATCCGTGATGACCACATCAAAATAGCCGGGGTTCAACGTAAATACGGCCAGGGCGTCTTCCGGGTCCGTCATGGCCTCGACCCTGTAATCAAACAATGTCAATGATGCGTGAGCCATCTGTGTAATGTTCTCCTCATCATCCACAAAAAGGATTCTCTCCGTGCCATGGAAAGATTCCTCCATGGATTTGATCGTTACTTCCGGTTTCCGGTCCACCATCGGGAAAAGCATCGTAAACCGGGCCCCGCCTTCCGGACGGTTTTGAACGGTCAGGGACCCTTTGTGATTTTTAACAATGGTGTAAACCACGGCCAGTCCCAGCCCGGACCCTTTTCCAATCTCCCGGGTGGTAAAATAGGGTTCAAAAATTCTGCCCAGGATGTCAGGATCAATCCCGGGGCCGTTGTCTTTCACCATAATTTCAGCATAAGTTCCGGCCGGACATCCGTCAACAGCCCCTTCCGCCAAAACCCTTGTCCCCACGCTGATCTCGAGAAGCCCCCCCGTCTCCTCCATTGCCTGGGAGGCATTGGTGCATAAGTTCATCAGTATCTGGCCGATCTGGATCTTGTCCGAAAGAATCCTCACCGGCCCATCCGGAAACTGTGTATGAATGTCGATGGTGGTTGGGATGGATGCCCGCAGTAACACAAGCGCATCCTGGATCACACGAACCACGTTTACTGGAATTTGTTTTTCGTCCGAGACCCGGCTGAAGCTCAAGAGCTGTTTGACAATCTCTGCCGCCCGCACGGCAGCGGTCCGGATTTTTTCAAGCCTGGGAAAGACAGGATGCCAATCCCGGGTTTCGTCAAACGCCAGGTCGACATTCCCGGTTATGATGAAAAGGATATTGTTGAAATCATGGGCAATCCCGCCGGCAATCGTCCGGATCGACTCCATCTTATGGCTCTGATGAAGCTGTTCCCGTACCGTTTCCCGTTCTTTCTCCATCTGTTTGCGCTCAGTGATATCGATGATCACGGTCCTGTATTGTTCCGGTCTCCAGCTTTGATATGGAAACACAGTGCTTTCCAGCTGCACATCCACAAGCGTGCCGTCTGATTTTTTCATGCGCAGTTCACATTTCTGCCGCTGTTTCGACTCGGCCAGATCTTTGAGATGCCGGTAATAGATGTCCTGGTCTTCGAAAAAAACATACCGGGTCAAGGGCTGGTCGATCAGAGAATTTCTTTCCCATGACAGCATGTCGGCCAGGGTCAGGTTGGCATTGAGGATCACGCCTTTTATATCCAGGCAGACATATCCCACAGGGGTAAAATCATACAGTTCCGTATACCGCGTTTTGAATTCCATGAGTTCCTGCTGGGAGCGCAGCAAGTCCTCATTTTGCAGTTCCAGCTCCACCTGAAAGGTCTGGAGTTCATGAATCAGTTCCATGGGATCATGGTCGGCCACCGAATGGCTTTCAAACCCTTTTTCCATCATTAACGCTTCCGCCTCTCGGCGCAATTCATCGAATTTTTCCTGGATCATGTCTTTTCGGTTCATTCGAGACATCAATTTTTCCTTTTCCCTGTCGGGATAAAAACCATGAAGGGATATCAGATTAAATTTCCGGCGTTCATTTCATCTTTCACTCTAAAGGGAATCGTCTCTGACGTCAACAACACCGAATGGCAGAAAAAAACCTAATTATCACCTATTCAAAATAGGTATTATTCCAGGGTCAGGAGAAACGAGCGCAGATTGACTTTTTTGTTTTTCAAGCCGGTCTTTTTCCGGATATTTTCGCGATGGCGGGAGATGGTGTGTATGGAGCTGTGCGTGATTTCAGATATCTCTTTGTTGGTTTTCCCGAACTTCACCAGATCTGCGACATGAATTTCCATGGGCGTTAAATTCACCATGCGATCGGATAATTTTTTTGAAAAAGGAGAAAGGATGTTTTTCAACTCCGATTCCAGGATATCCATCATATGCTTCTGGCTTTCCCGGGTCAGATTTTTTTTCAGATTTTTGATAATGGGGGCCAGGATCAGTTTGTGATTGGCAAAGATCTTTTCTTCGATCTCATTTTTATCTTCTTCTCTTTTTTTCAGCATGGTTCTCAAAGTGGCGTTCATATCTTCCAGTTCAGCCGTTCTTTGCTTTACTTTCTCTTCAAGGATCAGCTTGCTCTCTTTTTGCTGCTTTTCAGCTTGTTTCCGCCGGCTGATGTCCCTGGCAATTTCCAGGCGCACCAGCCGGCCGTCGGTCCACGGGACGGCAAGACTGGTCAGTTCATGCCATTGGTCAGCGTCCTTGTCGTAAAACTCCCAGATACAGGGTTCTGTGGGGTTGCCGGCCTTATCCACCAGGCTGTCGTTGTTGCAGATGTCACAGGGCCCGGTCTGTTTTCCATGGATGGATGCCCAGCAGATCTGACCGGTCAGGTCTGCTTTGTGCTTTTTTATCATATGCTTGTTCATAAAAAGGATCTTGTAGGAGGTCATGTCGGCAACGTAGACACTGGATTCTATCCGGTTCAGAACCGATTCCAATTGATGCCTGCCGTACTTGAGTAACCGCTCGGTGCGCTTCCGATCGGAGACATCGATGATGACGGTGCGAAACCGGGCTTCCCCCTGACAGGACTTCGGGATCGCCGTGCTTTCCAGCTGCACATCCAGAAAAGCCCCCTCCTTGCTTTTCATTTTAAGGTCACAGATCTGCCGCTTTTTGTACGAAAAAAGTGCTTGCAGGTGCAGGTAATAAATATCCTGGTCTTTGGGAAGGATATGGTCGGAAAGGGGCCGGTTGACAAGAGATCCCGTTTCCGTTTCCAGCATCCGGGCCAGGGTCATGTTGGCATCGATAATATTTCCCTTTGCATCCAGGGTGATATATCCCACAGGCGTAAAATCATACAGCTGGGTATAATGGATTTTAAATTCCATCAATTCCTGCTGGGCGCGGCGAAGCTCATCGTTTTGCAGTTCGAGTTCAACCTGGAAGGTCTGGAGTTCATGAATGAGTCGGAGCGGGTCTTCAACCGCAACCACCCTTTTTGAGAAATCCGGGTTTTCCATCAATGCTTCCGCCTGCCGGCGCAATGCATTGAACTTTTCTTCCGCTGTTTTATTTTTCATTCACCGTCATCTTGTTCCGGGGTTTGACAAAGGATTTACATTTATCCGCTTTTATGTGATTGATTTGCATGGCTGTGGGAAGACTCCATTAGGATTAGGGGTTATTCAGAATTTGCTACAGAATTGAATAAAAGTCAATTGGTTTTACATTTCAAATGATATTCGGGTGTAGGGCGTCAGAACAACTGAATTCAGATCCGGCCGGGCAACCGCCGTCTGTCAGGGAACGCCCCAGCTGTCCGCACCCGGCCGACACGGACCGCCCTTTGCTCCAGCGGCGGATCACAAAAATGTCTTTTTCCACCAGATGCTGTGAAAACCGGTTCATCTCTTCATCAGAGGGGCTCTCAAACCCTGCGCCCGGCACCGGGTTACAGGGAATGAGATTGAGGCGCACCGGCAGGGGA
>JAABUD010000013.1 GCA_011389555.1 Desulfotignum sp.
TGCCACCGGCAGCTGGGAGAGCTGTCCACCCATTATGAACTGGGCATGAAAGTGGACACGGTGGCGGCCCTGGCATCGGAAGCTTTGGTTCTGTAGGATACGCCATCTTTTTCCATCTGAGGAGATAACGGCACTTCATACTGCTAAAAATACGGTTTATATGGGGGTCGAAACAAGTTGACGCATGCATGCCCGTTGGTTACACTGAAAACCATGGTTGCCCTGTTGCGTAAATCTTTTATTGATTACCGGAAATGGATTGCCGTCTGGTCTTTTTTGATCGGTTTTTTGTTCAAATACAATTACCTGTCAGTGGTCATATATCAGGTGCCGTTTATTACCGGCCTGGTGGTAAAGAATCTGGTTCTGTTTCTGGTTTTATACCTGTATGCACTGCCCTTGTATGAAAACAGAAAATTCAGAAACCTTGCTTTTGGCTTTCTGTGTGTCTTTACATTTTTCTGCCTGTCAAACATCTGGTATAACAGGTATTTCGGCAACTATCTGAGCCTGAGTGACATGGTAATGGGTCAGGGTTTCCGGCCTGTCAAGGTCATAGCCAGGCAGTTATTCAAAGTGCAGGATATCTTTTTTGTCCTGGACCTGCTCCTGATCTTCATATTTGTTTTGAGAGACCGTTTTTCCATACCGGTGAACAAAATTTACGCCCGCTGTTTTACCCTGCGCAAAAATCTTATCGGCGCTGTGCTTGTCTGCCTGGTGTCCGCCCAGATACTGATGACCAATTATGTTCTGGGCAATAAAGCACCCATGGCCCTCTTTGCCCGGAGCACATCCGCCTTTGTCAATGTTTACGGCATTGTCCCGCTGTATTTTTTCGAGTATTATTCGTTTTATCATCCGTATGAACACCGGGTGCCCGGTATTGCACCGCCGTCTGAAAAAGATGTTCAGGTCGACAAAAAAATGATGAAAAAAGATGCCGGCATACATAATATCATCGTCATACAGGTGGAATCCCTGGATCAGAACATCATCGACCACAAACACAACGGCAGAGAAATCACGCCGTTTTTAAACCGGTTGAAGAAAAATGCGCTCTATTTTGACAATTTTTATGCCCAGCATGTAAACGGCAGTTTTGATGCGGAATTTTCGTTTCTGACATCCATATATCCGATCAACAAAAATTATGGATTCAGGGTCAATGATTTGTCCACCTTCACATCGCTGGTAAATATTTTAAACCAAAAAGGATACGCAACCCTTGCGTTTCACGGCAATGACAAAGCGTTTTTCCACCGGGGCAAGGCATACTCGGAGCTAGGGTTTGACCGGTTCTACAGCATGGAGGATTTTTCATTTCACGATACGGTCATGGATGTCGGAGAAACCGTTTTCGGTATCAATGACTATGATTTTTTTCTACAGTCCATTGCACGACTGAAATCGGCAGATTCACCCTTCTTTGCCTTTTTCATCACCGTCACCAGTCACACGCCCTATGATTTTTATCCCCGTGAATATGGGGAAGGTACATTCGAGGACATAAAAAACCCGTTGACAAGAGACTACTTCAGATCCATTTCATTTGTGGACAAATCTTTTGAGATGTTTTTCAAAAACCTGGCTGACCTCGACCTGGTTGACAACACATTGTTTGTCATTTATGCTGACCATGATTCCGGTGTGGAAGGCGAAGAATACAGTGCAAAAAGAAGGTTTGTTCTACAAAAACCTGTAAAACCACCTGAAAATATTCCCTTGTTCATTATTCATCCTGATATCAAACCCGGCGTTGTAAGCAGGGAAGCCACCCATGCCGATCTTGCCCCCACCATTTTGGGCATGCTCGGAGAGAAGAAAAAACCGGAAGAATTTTTCGGAAAATCAGTGCTCCAGAAAGATGATGCCCCGGTACTGTTTGTTCATGAAACCCCCCAGATTCTGTATAAAGGCCAGCTTTTCGCGTTAATGCCCCTGGGCATTGAAAAAATCGGGTACGTGGAAGAACAGGGGGAAAAAGAAATGATCCTGCCAATGGATAAAGAGCTTTCCGATAACATAAAATATATCCAGGCCATGATTCTTGACCGGCGGAGCGATTCCTTTTGATACCCAGTCCGGCGCAGGACCGGTTGAAGGCAAAGATGAACATGAAAGGAGAAATCAAGAGAAAAACATTGCACCTGGCAGCTGCTGCCGTGCCGGTGGCTCTTATCCATATACCGGCAAAAATTGCTGCTGTTCCTTTGGCGGTCTTTGCATTGCTCAATGTCCTGATGGACAGGTATAAAAACCGGCTGGTGCCCCTGGGCCGAATCTATGATTTTTTTTTCCATGATCTGTTGCGGGATCATGAAAAAAAAGGGGGCTTTACCGGATCCACCTGTTTTATTGTCTCCCTGGCCCTTTCCCATGCGGTTTTCTGTGTCTGGCTGTCCATGCCGGTTCCATATCTGGCGGTTATTTATACCGGTTTCATGCTTGGTGATGCAGCCGCTGCCCTGGCAGGTAAACATATGGGCAGCATTGTCATATACAACGGCAAAACCCTTGAGGGAAGCTTGGCATTTGTTGCGGTCGCTTTTGCGTCAACCGTCTGGATCATGCCCCAGAGAACCGGGCTGGTTTTTCTTATATCCATGGGTCTGTGTGCGGCTGAACTGTTTATGGTAAACCTGGATGACAATTTTTTCGCACCGCTTTTTGTTACCCTGGTCTTTTATTTTACAAAAGAAATCCTTCTTTCTCTGTCAGGAGCAGGCCTGTGAGACGGTCCGTGGTGCTCACATCCGGGATATGCCTTTTTATCCTGGCAGCGCTTTGTACTTCATGTGCCGGAAACCCGTGGGGAGAAAACCGCTCCCGCCAGGCCCGAAACATCGATCCTGTGGTTCAGCAGGCCATGGAAAAAAGAAAAAAACTGCCTGCAGCGGAATTTAAGATCTACCTTTCCATGATAAAACAGGAAGGGGTGATCATTCCCGGCCTTTTCCAGGGAATGGTGCCCCAGGGAAAGGCATATATTAAAGCGCACGGGCTTCTGGTTATCTCCAATTACATGTATACGAAACAGACTGCCGCACTGACCCTTGTTTCCATGGAGGACAAGGCGTTGAAAAAAGTGCTGCGGGTTTACAACCACGATGGCAGTCCGCATTTTGATCATATGGGTGGTATCTCCGCGACGGAAAAGCATTTATGGATAGCCTCCGGAGAGGGTGTCTACCGTGTTCCCTTAGAGAAAATATTCAATGCCGAAAAAAAAGACGCACTTTTTCTTGGCGCACCCCTGGCAACTGAAGTGGCCTGCTCATTTGCCACCGCTTCAGACGGCACTCTGTATATCGGTGAGTTCAGAACACGGGGCAGGCGGTATGCCACAAAACCGTCCCATGCCTATTCAGTCGCCTGCGGCGGCCGCAATCATGCCCTGATGGCCGGCTTTCACCTGGATGAGGATACAGGTGACATAAAAGATGCCATGCGTGATGCTGGCACGGCATATCCCTCTTTTTTCATCTCTATTCCAGATCAAGTGCAGGGCGCTGCATTTACCCGGGAACACATCATTCTCAGCCGATCTTATGGAAGAAAAAACAACAGCCTTCTGTCTATATACCGCATCCCGTTCCACCGCCAGCCGGAAGACTATTTTACCCTTGAAAACGGAACCGATGTACCTGTATGGCACCTCGACTGCCGCCACCACGTAAGAACCATTACGGCCCCTCCCATGACTGAAGGGATTGTCATGGTAGAAGGAGCGCTGGCCGTGCTTTTTGAATCAGCCGCCGACAAATACAGAAGAACGTCGAGATTTCCCCAGGACCGTATTCATTTTCTGGATATTGAAAAGCTGATATATTCCCTCCCCACCCCGGTTTCAGGAACCTGGATCAAAGACTGAAAATAAAATTTCTTCGACCGTAACCCGGTCCGGATCAGTCCATTTGACACGGTGTCTGACATGGGCAGGAATGTTGACAGTCCCCCCTGGAGAGAATCCACTCGATGCGGAAGGTCGTTGCCTTTTATTGCACCGGTGCGAGCAGGCGGGCCACCTTCCCGGCCAGACGGAAGGGAAAACTTCTGGCTTCAAGCTCTTTTTCCGTGGTCATCCGGGACGAAATAGGGGCTGGCAACCCAAAGGCGGCTTTTGGCAGCGTGGATGACGTCGAGATAATAGAGCGCGCAGGTTTCAAATGGGTCGGCAGGCCCGCTGGGAAGGATCAAGACAACCTGGGAGGCATCGGACGGCGCCGGCTCCAATGTCCGCCACCGCCTGACCCGAAGCCCCAGAAAAGGCATCTATTTTGCCGGTACCGGTCGCGGAGCAGGCCGAAAACGGCGAGGTGGTGGTTCTGGCCTGTCAGCGCTCGGCCGCACTGGCGGCCGGACCGCTGACCCTGCCCGGGATCACCCCGGACAACGTGGCCTGGCACTCAGTGACCGCCAATGAAACACGAAATTTCGCCCGAATCATTTCCGACACCCGGATTGCATAAAAAGGATCTATGATTATGAAAACAGCCATCACCCGGGGTGAAACGAATCACCCGGGTGATGCCCGATGGGAATGCGTTGCTTTAGACGGTTTCTTTTTCTTCGGTGTCCGACCAGTTGTGTTTCAAGTCGCCATCCACTGTGCCGTGGACTTTTTCCCTTTCCTCGGCAAAATCGAATCCCGTCCAGATGCCGATGGAGTTGAGAATGGAATCCTGGGGGTGATACTGCCTGAAAATCTTGAAATAATAGGCGGCTTCCTTGCTGTTGATAACGGCTTTGGGATGCCTTGCCTTGATCTCTGTAAACTCTTCATCGCTCATCTGGTTGGCCAGCCGTTCTCCGAGATCTTCGCAACCGGCACCCTGGGTATACTGCACCTTGTACCGCCATAAAATGTCGTCCGGCAGGTATCCGGTATCCTGAAACGCCTCCCGGAGAATCCATTTTTCTATTTTTTCTCCATTGTGCTCCCGAATTTTCAGTTCCGGGGGTATCTGCATCCCCAGCTTGATCATTTCCACATCCAGAAACGGCACCCGCAGCTCCAGGCTGAACAGCATGCCCATGCGGTCGGCCCGCTGCAAATTGATGTTGTGCAGGTTTTTAATGCACCGCCGGGCCTCCAGATTCAGCTTGTCAAACGGAAAATGCTTCATGTAGTGATACCCGGTGAAGACCTCGTCCGCTCCTTCACCGGTGAGCACCACGGTGCAGTGCTCGGCCGCGGCCTTGCAGGTGAAATAACAGGGCACGGCACACCGGACCAGAGAGGGGTCATAGGTTTCCAGTTTGTTGATGACCACGGGCAATGCCTCATAATAGTCATCTTCGGTAAAAAGATACTCATGATGGGTGGAGCCGATATGTTTGGCTGCGATCCGGGCCGCCTTGATATCATCACTGAGGTCCCCGTTCTGGTCCTTCATGCCCACCACATAGGTATGAAGATGGGGGATTTCATCCGCTGCAATGGCCGCCACCAGGCTGCTGTCCAGGCCGCCGCTGCAAAAGGACCCCACCGGAACTTCCGGATCGGCCAGAAGCCGTTTTTTCACACTTTTGATGAATGTCTCCCGGATTGCCTTGGCAGCGGTGTCTTTTTGGGTCAACACGCGTTCTTGTACCGGCGGCACTTTGTAGAACTGAACAAAACCTTCTGCCGGGGTATAATAGTAGCCGGCGGGAAACTCATGGACCTCTTCCACACCGGCAAGGCTCATGGCCCCCAGTTCAGATGTAAAATACAGTTTTCCGTCAATATACCCGTAATACAGGGGCTTGATGCCGATAGGATCCCGGGCCAGCAGAAAATCCTCTCCATCAAAAATGGCAAGGGCGAACATGCCGTCCAGCTTTTCAACGCAGGACGGACCATATTCCTGGTACAGGTGCAGAACCGTCTCCGTGTCTGACTGGGTTTTGAATGGATATTTCGAGGTCAATCCGGACCGAAGTGCTTTAAAATTATATATTTCACCATTGGCAATGATGCCTTTTTGACCGTCAGCGGTCAAAATGGGCTGATGGCCGGTGGCAACATCCACAATCGACAAGCGGGTATGCCCCAACGTAAAATTGGCGCCACTGTGAATCCCCCGGTCATTCGGTCCCCGGTGCGTCAGCGCATCCAGCATCTGATTAATCGTTTCTTCATCCTTGACACCAAAACATCCTGCTATACCACACATAACCAAGTCCTTTTCTTGTGTATTGTTAATCTTACCATCTGTAAATTTTTTTACGGTAAATATTCTTTGCAGACATATTTTCTAAACGAAATATTAAGTTCAGTAATATAATGAACCTACTTCATTGTGTCAAGGTTTTTTTTCAATTTTCACAACCTGCCCGGCATCAAAATCATCTGTTTTCAAAAACGCGCGCATGATATATATAAGCATACAAAACAATTGACAGTCATGCCCTGACGGGTTTGACAAACCCTGAACACACAGCTTGAAAACGGGTTCTTTCACTTGAAGAGAATAAACAGATGGCGGATTTCTGGAATACATCCACGGATGTGATCATCATCGGCAGCGGCGCAGCCGGCCTGTCCGCCGCTATCGAGGCCCGGCAGGCCGGGGCTTTTGTCCGGGTGTTTGAAAAAAGGCCGGTCACGGGCGGCAACACCCGCATCAGTGACGGCGGACTGTCCGCACCCGACAATTTCATGCAGAAACAGCAGGGGGTGACGGATTCCCCCCAACGGTTCTGCAAGGATATTTTGCGGGCCGGCCTGGGGCTCAACCACCCGGACCTGGTAGACCTGTTCGCCCGGCAGGCATCTGACGCTGTCGACTGGACCCGGTCCCTGGGGGTTCGATACACCGCCCGCCTGGATCAATTCGGCGGGCATTCCGTGCCCCGCACCGTCACCATTGAAAACAACGCCGGCCATACCCTCATCACGGCTATGACAAACCGGCTCCACCAGCTGGGAGTCCCCATACACACCCGCCACACCCTGGACCGTCTGGTCACCGACGCAAGCGGCAGGGTCACCGGGGTCTGCCTGTCCTGCAGTGAGAAAACCTCTGCGGCTGCCCCGGATTCGGGAACGGATATCAGTCCCTGCCGCATCCGGCATATCCGGGCGGACCGGGCCGTGGTTCTGGCCACGGGCGGCTTCGGCAGTGATGTCGCTTTCCGCACCTGCCAGGCCCCCCGCCTGGATGACACCATCGATTCCACCAACCACAGCGGTGCCACGGCCGAAGGGTTGACCGCGGCCCTGAAAATCCATGCCATGCCCCTTCATTTGTCCTGGATCCAGCTGGGTCCCTGGGGATGCGCCGATGAATCCGGATACGGCAAAGGGGCCCGGTTCGCCGCCTACAGTGTGTTCCCCGCCGGTATCCTGGTGGACCCGTTCACCGGCGGGCGTATCGTCAATGAATGGGCCGACCGCCGGCAGCGCAGTGATGCCATCCTCAATGCCGGTCATGCCTGCATCGGCATCGTGGATCATACAGGGGCCCAAAAAGAGGTGGACAGTCTCGCCTCCTGTTTGAAAACCGGCAAGATCCGGCAGTTTGACTCCCTTTCCGATCTGGGCACTGCATTCAATATGCCGGCCGAAAGCCTCGAACAGACTGTGGCGGAATACAATCTATGGACAACCTGCCCCGGTCCCGACCGGTTCGGCAAAGATCCGAAAACAAAAACCTCTCCACTGGAGACCCCGCCGTTTTACGCCATCCGGCTCTGGCCCAAAATCCACTACACGCCCGGGGGACTGCAGATCGACACCCGGGCCCGGGTGATGGACCTGTCCCACCGCCCCATTCCAGGACTTTTTGCCGCCGGCGAGGTCACCGGCGGCATTCACGGCGCCGGCCGGCTGGGGGGATGTGCCCTGCCCGAATGTATCGTGTTCGGACGTATCGCCGGCCGGAATGCCGCCGCCACTGGATAACTCAATGATGCAAGGAAAACCCATGACCAGAATCTCTTTGAACCTGCCTGAAACCTATCCCTATTCTACGGAGCTGACCGTCAGGATTCAGGACATCAATTACGGCAATCATGTGGGAAATGACGCCTTTATATCGCTTCTGCATGAAGCCAGAATCCGGTATTTCAACCATCTGGGATACTCGGAAACCGATATCGAAGGCTGTGCCATCGTCATTTCAGATCTGGCCGTGGTTTACAAAGCCCAGGCCCGGCACGGGGACCGGCTCAAATGTGAAATCGCAGCAAAAGAGTTCAACAAATACGGGTGTGATATCTTTTACCGGGTGACCCGGGTTCCGGACCATACCCTGATGCTGGAAGCCAAAACCGGGATCGTGTTTTTTGATTATTGTGAAAACAAAATCACCCGGATGCCCCACGCGTTTGCCAGGGCTGTTTCATAACGGCTTGTGCACCGGGCACCTCAAAT
>JAABUD010000014.1 GCA_011389555.1 Desulfotignum sp.
CATCTTCAGCCGGGAGCATGTGCTCAAGGAAAACCCGGATGTGATGTTCGTGGCCACCATGGGTACGGCCACCAAAGCGGGCATCGCCGAAAAAGCAGCCTGGATGAAATTTACCGCCTTGAACGCAGTCAAAAACAATGAGATTCATGTACTGGCCGACGACAGTGTGTTCAGCCCCACGCCCCTGACCTTTGCCAACACCCTGATGCTGTTTTTCTCGCACATCCATCCAGAAGCGGCAGAAAACCTGATATCCATGGAAACCGTTCATGAATGACACCGGGACAAAACGCTGGGCACTGATCATCGGCAGCCTGTCCATGCTGCTGATTGTCTGTGCCTTGCTGGCACTTCGCCTGGGATCCACCCGGCTGTCTTCGGCCCAGATTTTCGATGCCCTGTTCCATGATCCAGACAGTGTGACCGCGAGCATCATCCTGGGCATCCGGCTGCCCCGGGTGATTCTGGCCATTGCCGTGGGCGGGGCGTTGAGTGTCGCCGGGACCCTGCTCCAGGGCCTGTTCAGAAATCCGCTGGTGGAACCTTACACCCTGGGGATCTCCGGCGGCGCTTCTCTGGGCGTGTGTATCGCCATCCTCACGGGCCTTCCGGCCCTGCTGGGGGTGACTGCGTATCCTCTGGCCGGATTTGCCGGGGCCGGGATCGTCATTGTCCTGGTGTATGGGCTGGGACTGCGCACGGGCCGGCTCCAGCCCAACACCATGCTGCTCATCGGCGTGATGATCAGCTTTGTGTCTTCGTCCCTGGTGATGCTGCTCATGGCCGTATCGAAACAGGATGATTTAAGCAATATTGTTTTCTGGATCATGGGATCCCTGGATGAACCCAGCCCCGTCCTGATCCGGCTGGTACTGGCCGGTTCCATTGCCGGCCTTGTCATTGCCCTGTATCACAGCCTGGCCCTCAATGCCATGGTTTTAGGCGATGATGAAGCGGCTCTGCTGGGAATCCACACGGCCCGGACCCGGAAAATTCTGTTTGTCACGGCATCCCTGCTGACAGGGTTGAGCGTATCCGCCGGAGGGATCATCATGTTCGTAGGACTCATCGTCCCGCATTTCATGCGCATGGTGGCCGGATCCGACCACCGGATTCTCATTATCAGTTCTTTTCTGGGCGGGGCCAGTTTTCTCACGTTCTGTGATATTGTGGCCCGGATGGTGATCGCCCCGCTGGAGCTGCCCGTGGGCGTGATCACCGGCATTATCGGCGGCGTGGTCTTCATCTATGTGCTGGGCAAAAAAAAGGTGGCGTTATGACACCCCCCTTTCTGGACATTGCCGGGTTATCCTGCGGGTATGGCAGCCAGGTGGTGCTCAAGGAGATCTCGTTTTTGGTTCAAAAAGGGGATATCGTGACCATTATCGGGCCCAACGGGTGCGGGAAAACCACGCTGTTAAAAACTTTGCCCGGTCTGATTCCCGCTTTGGGCGGCCGGGTGAACATGCAGGGGCAGGACATGAAAAAAATGCCCAGGGACCTGCGGGCCAGAACCATTGCCATGGTCATGCAGACCCTGGAAAGCATCCACATGACCGTGGAAGAATATGTGCTCTTGGGCCGGCTGCCCCATTTTTCCTCCTGGCAGTTTCTTGAAAACGAGGCAGACCGCGATCTTGCCCGGTCTTTTATGGCATTCACCCACATCGATCACTTAAGGCGGTCCCCGTTGAACTGTATCAGCAGCGGTGAACGCCAGCTGGCCGGCATCGCCAAAGCCCTGGTACAGGAACCCGCTCTGTTGCTCATGGATGAACCCACCTCTCACCTGGACATCTCCCACCAGGCCCAGATCCTGAACCGGGTCAAAACCATGAAAGACCGGCACGGCCTGACCGTTGTCATGGTGCAGCATGATCTGAACCTGGCGTCGGAATATTCCGATCAGGTGGTGCTGCTGGACAAAAACACCGGCACTGTTTTCAAACACGGCACCCCGGAAACCGTGATCACCCGGGACAATATCCGGGCCGTGTATCACACGGATGTGGTGGTGGTACCCAATCCCCATTCCGGGCGACCGGGCATTTTCATTAAAACCGATTCACAGGAAAGCATATCCCCATGATTCTTTTGTTCACCCATGGCGGGTTTTTGATGTATCCGCTGCTTGTATGCTCTGTCATCGCACTGACATTAATCATCGAACGGTCTATTTTCTGGGCCGCGTCCGGCATTGACCGGGACAGGCCTCTGATGGACCGGGTGCTGGAATTGTCTGCCCAAGAAAACTGGGAGGAAATCCGAAAGGCCACCCAGGGATCAAAAAACAGCGTGGTCCGGGTTTTGATCAGCGGGATCCTTCACCGGGACTATTCCCCGGTCAAAGCCATGGAATCGGCCGCCGCTGATGAAATCTATAAAATGCGCCGTTTCATGGGCGCTTTGGATACTATTATCACCATTGCCCCGTTGCTGGGCATATTGGGAACCGTGGTGGGCATCATCGAATCCTTTGACATGCTGGGGGCTTCGGGGATCGAGGACCCCATGGCCGTGACCGGCGGGATTGCCAAGGCTCTCATCACCACGGCATCCGGCCTGACCATTGCCATTGTCACCGTGTTCCCCTACAATTTTTTCAATGCCCGGATCGAACGGGCCGCCCAGATCATTGAAAAATATGCCACCAGTTTTGAGATCATGCATGAACGGCGAATGACCCGATTTGACCCCTGCCGGGAAGACACCCATGAAAATTAAGCTGCCCGCACCCGGCAAACCCAGAATCGAAATGCTGCCTTTGATTGACATCGTGTTTCTTTTACTGGTGGTGTTTATCTATTCCATGCTGTCCATGTCCGTCCACCGGGGCCTGTCCGTCACGTTGCCGGAATCATCTGTGGCGGACATAGAAAAGCAAACCCCGGTTTCCGTGACAGTCAAAGGGGAAAACGAGCTTTATGTGGATGATGTGCGGGTTTCTCTGGCAGATCTGTCCCGCATGCTGGCATCGGAGTCAACCGGCCAGGCCACCCCGGGGGTGCTTCTTTTTGCCGAAGAATCCGTGTCATACCAGACCCTGTTCACGGTTCTCGATCAGATCACCCTGGCCGGGATTCATGATATATCCCTTCAGGCAAAACTGAAAAAATAGATGCGGCGGATCTTGATTTCAGCACTGGCGGCGGTGGTGATTCATGGAGCCGTGCTTGTTTTTTTCCCGTTTTTCCCCGCGCCTTTGGCCCCGGTTACCCAAAACGACACCGGGATTGCCATCCAGATCACCCATGTTTTACCGACCCCTGAAAAAAAACCAGACCCGGCGCCAAAACCGGAAACACCCCCCGCACCCCAGCCTGAAAAAAAACAGCCGTCCGAGCCTGAAAAAGACCCCATACCTGTTCCGGACATAGAAAAAAAACCGCCGCTGCCGGATCCTCCCAAAGAGCCGGCGCCAACTGAAATCGCGCCCCGAAAAGACCTTTTGCCCAAAAAAAAAGATTTGACACTTGCCCCCCGAAAACCAAAAGTTCCGGCACCTGAGCCGGACGTGACGTCACCGGCGACGTCGGAGCCGGAACCCGATGTGTCACCAATTGAAAACACCGGTCAAACCGCACAGAAAATGCCGGATCCGGATCTTTCCGATTTCATGGATGCGGCAGAACCTTTTCCGGACACGACCGCTTCGGTTTCTGAACAATCCACTGCACCGGAAGTCCGGAAAGAAGCCGTGCCGCTTTACAGGGAAAACCCCCGGCCCCGGTACCCCAGGATCGCCCGGCGCCGGGGGCATACGGGCACGGTCATGCTCATGGTGTTTGTCAACAAGACCGGTGAGGCGGAAAAAATGCGCATTTTTGAATCCAGCGGATATGACAGCCTGGATCGTGCGGCTGAAAAAGCCGTGACTGCCTGGCGGTTTGAACCGGGAACCTCCAACGGGGTTCCCACGGGCATGTGGGTGAAAATTCCGATCACTTTTGAATTAAAACAATAACCCGACACTCTTGAATTTCAAAATCTTTATGGCCGGCGCACCGGAATCCCAAACCCTGCCAGATAATCTTTGACTTGAGGAATGGGCACTTCTTTTCGGTGAAAAATCCCGGCTGCCAGGGCCGCATCCGCCCCGGTTTCTGTGAACACTTCAGAAAAATGCGCCGGGCTGCCGGCCCCGGAAGAAGCGATCACCGGAATGGTCACGGCCTGTTTCACAGCCTGGATCAATTCCAGATCAAACCCTGATTTTGTGCCGTCCCGGTCGATGCAGTTGAGCAGAATCTCGCCGGCCCCCAGTTCCTCGCAGGCTTTTGCCAGGGTCACAGCATCCAGATCCACGGCCGTACGTCCTCCCTGGACCGTGCACTGGTACCAGCAGTATGCTTCCCCCCGGGGACCGGGAATCCGGGTCTGGATCACATGGTGACCGCCGGCATGGGTTGGGGAAACCACATAGACCCGCCTGGGGTCGATGGAGATCACCACGGCCTGGGCCCCATACACCCGGGAAATCTGCTCGATGGCACTTTGCCCGGTTTTTTTGCCGGTCTCCACAAAGGCTTTGGCAATGTGCACGGCATCACTGCCGATGGAGATCTTGTCAGCCCCGGATCTGAAATACCGGTCCGCCACTTCCAGGGCCGTGTAATGCCTCCCGCCGGCATCGGTATAATCCTTGATCCCGCCGCCGATGGTCAACGGCACAAACACGTTTTTCGAGGTCTGTTCCAGCACCGTGATCATGGGCAGATCCGCCAGGGGAAAATCCCGGAATCCGGTAATGTTCAAAAACGTGATCTCATCCGCCCCTTCCTCGTAATACCGCCGGGCCAGGTCCACGGGTTTGCCCAGGTTCCTGACACCGCCCTTGTCACCGGCACCCGCCTTTTCCCGGACATCATACTGGTCTCCCTTGGTCACCACCAGGTCCCCCTGGTCGTTGGACCGCACATCCAGGCAGGCGATGATCCTTTTGGAAAGCCCGCATCCCGGTATCTCCACCCGGCCGCCCGGCGTGAAGTCCGTCAGTCTGATGAAATTTTCCAGGATCTGCATCCCGTGTTTCCCACTTTTTTCCGGATGAAACTGGGTCCCGATGATATTGCCCTGCTGGATGGCACTGGCAAATTCATAGTCATAGGTGGTGGTGGTCAAAACCACGGAGGGGTCATGGGGCACCAGGTGAAAGGAATGCACAAAATAGAACCGGGCATCCGGACCGATCCCGTCCATCAGCGGGGAATCCTGTTTAAGATGAATCCCGTTCCACCCCATGTGGGGCACGGACAGTCGGGTTGTAAACCGCGCCACCCGGCCTGAGAAAAACCCGATGGATTCAGTGTTGGAAAGATCTTCTTCACTGCCCTGGAACAGGGCCTGCATACCTAAACAGATGCCGAAAAACGGCCGGTTGGATGCCAGGTATTCCCGCAATGGCGCCATATAGCCCTTGCGGTTGAGCACCTCGATCATGTTTTCATAATTGCCGACTCCGGGAAAAATGATCTTTTCTGCGGATAAAATATCTTCAGGGGAGGTCACCGTGGTCAGGGTGCCCCCCAGTTTTTCCACGGCATTTCTCACACTGCGCACATTGCCGGCCCCGTAATCCAGTAAGGTTATCATTGTTTGTTCTGCCTGTTTAAAAGTCGATGCTGCCCGGGGTTCTGGGGAAAGGAATCACATCCCGGATATTTTTAATGCCTGTGATCATCATCAGGAACCGCTCGAACCCTAAGCCGAACCCGGCATGGGGAACAGATCCATACCGTCTGGAATCCAGGTACCACCAGTAAGGTTCCTTGTCCATGCCCATCTTTTCCATGCGGGATTCCAGGACATCCAGGCGTTCTTCTCTCTGGCTGCCGCCGATCAGCTCCCCGATATCGGGTACCAGCAGGTCCATCGCCGCCACCGTGATACCGTCATCATTGACCCGCATATAAAACGGCTTGATGGTTTCGGGATAGTCGTACAGAAATACCGGTTTTTTCACATGTTCTTCGGCCAGAAACCGCTCATGCTCCGACTGGAGATCGATACCGAATTCAACCGGGTATTCAAATTTTTTACCGGATTTTTCAAGAATCGTTATGGCCTCGGTGTACGACATGCGTTCAAAGGTCTTGCTGGTAAGAATTTCCAGCCGTTTGGGCAGGTCCTTGTCCACAAATTTGAAAAACAGGTCCAGATCCCGGCCGCAGGCATCCAGGGCATGAGTCACCAGATATTTCACCAGTTCCTCTCCATGATCCATGTTGCCGGACAGGTCGCAGAACGCCATCTCCGGTTCCAGCATCCAGAATTCCGCCACATGCCGGCTGGTATTGGAATTCTCCGCCCGGAAGGTGGGCCCGAACGTATACACATCTCCCAGGGCCTGAGCAAACATTTCCGCGGACAGCTGCCCGGACACGGTCAGGTTGGATTCCTGCCCGAAAAAATCCTTTGAAAAATCCATTTTCCCCTGTTTTGCCACCGCTTCCGGATCCAGGCTGGTGACCCGGAACATCTCGCCGGCCCCTTCACAGTCCGATCCCGTGATCACGGGCGAAGTCAGGTAATAAAAGCCTTTTTCCCGGTAAAACCGATGCACGGCCTGGACCATTTCGGACCGGATCCGGAACGCGGCCCCGTATTTGTTGGTTCTGGGTCGCAGATGGGCGATGGTGCGCAAAAATTCATCTGTGTGCCGTTTTTTCTGCAATGGATAGGTTTCCGGCGCCAGGCTGATGATCTCGACCCCGGCCGCCTGGATTTCCCATTTCTGGCCCTTGCCCGGAGACGGGACCAGCTCCCCTGTCACGGCCACGGCCGACCCCGTGGTGATCCCCTGAATATCGGTATAATTGCTCAATTGACTGTCTGCCACCACCTGGATATTTCCAAGACAGGACCCGTCATTGATCTCCATAAAGGAAAATCCCTTGGCATCCCGGCGGGTTCTCACCCATCCCTTGATCAGTACCTGACCCGGGGAGGTGTCAAATCCAGTCAACCGGTTGATTTTTATTCTTTTCATTGCCTTATCCCGCAAAAAATAATATATTAAAAAATTTGAACAACTTATCTTACATAATGAAAGACGATTGCTTTCAATTTCAGTATCATGCATAGACAAAATTATCAAGACATCCTTGGACAGGTCCAGACACCGACCCGATATGCCGGCAATGAGATCAACTCGATCAAAAAAGATCATCGCCAGGTGGATCTGACCTTTGCCCTGGTGTTTCCGGATCTGTATGAAATCGGCACCTCCCATTTCGGACTTCAGATTCTGTACTCCATTCTGAACAAAGAACCCAACATAGCCGCGGAACGGTTTTTTGCACCGGCGCCGGACATGGAAGCCCGGATGAAGCAAACAAAGATCCCCTGCCTGTCCATGGAATCCCGAACCCCGTTGACTGAATTCGATATCATCGGAGTCAGCCTGCTGTACGAGCTCAATTTCACCAACATCCTGACCCTGTTTTCTTTATCCGAAATCCCGTTTGCGGCCCGGGAAAGAGAAGACGCGTTTCCGCTGATCATCGGCGGCGGTCCGTGTGCATTCAATCCAGAACCCCTGGCCGATTTTTTCGATGCGTTTGTGATCGGAGACGGGGAAGAGGCCGTCCTGGAAATCTCCAGGACCGTGATCCGGTTCAAAAAACAGGGGGACGGCAGAAAAGCCACCCTGCTCAAAGAACTGTCTGCCGTTTCCGGGGTGTATGTGCCGCAGTTTTTCAATGCCTTTTTTGATGAAAACGGCTGCCAGACGGTGTCCGCGGTTTATGATGATTACACCGTTGTCAAACGGGCGTTTCTGCCGGAACTGACCATGGATAATTTTCCCGCCGCGCCCATTGTTCCGTTTGGCAAACCCGTGCATGACCGGCTGCGCCTGGAGATTGCCCGGGGCTGTACCCGGGGGTGCCGGTTCTGTCAGGCCGGCATGATTTACCGCCCGGTCCGGGAGCGGTCTTTACATGATCTGGTTGAAATCACCCACGCGTCTTTAGCCGCCACGGGATATTCCGATATCTCGCTGTTGTCTTTGAGCACCGGCGATTATTCCTCTCTGGCTGAACTCATGACCCGGCTGATGGCCATCAGCCACAACCAGTGCAATGCCATCTCTCTGCCCTCCATCCGGGCGGAACGCCTCACCCCGGAACTGATGAACCTGATCAAAACCGTGCGCAAAACCGGTTTCACCATCGCCCCGGAAGCCGGTACCCAGCGGCTCAGGAATATCATCAACAAGAATCTCACGGAAGACAACATCACCGACACGGTGCAAAACGCCT
>JAABUD010000015.1 GCA_011389555.1 Desulfotignum sp.
AAACTGACCTGGACGCCCGCTTTTCGGATTTCCTCTTGGTAGTCAACGATTCTTTCATCCGAGGGTTCAAGCCCGAGAAGCCCCCCAAGCAAACCCATGTCAGAGCCCTGGGACTCATGCGTTGTCGCCAGTGATCCACCCTGGTCGAATGCAATGCGGACGCATTTCAGGGTATTATCCATCAGGGCCCGGGCGAGACGGCCAATGCGGGCCGCGGCTGCGCAATGGGAGCTGGACGGCCCCCGCATGACCGGACCGATGACATCATTGAAAATACTCGGCAATACATGCACTGAATATCACTCCTCTGAACAGGAATCACCCCGGCAGGTACAAACCGTCTTGAAAAGCCCCGCATTCAAAACAGAACATCGTGAATCCCCAAGGTCCTCCTGTGATAGCCGAGGGATGCACAAGAGTCAACCTGAGGCTACGCGCAGAATTTTCAACACCATCCTGGCAAGGCTGGACGCTCATTTTCGAAAAAAAAAACGGATTGACAAAATCCTGGGAAAATGTATTTTCATTGCTGTTCAACAGGCATGAACTTACGAAAAAAGAAGTTGATGTGCTGTTCAATCCAATCCTAGCCAATATCAAAGAAGGAAGGTGCGTGCATTTATATTCTGTCAAATTCGAATTAAAAAAATTATTATATTGTAAAGAGCTCTGAATTTCACCGAAACTATAATCGTTTGAACATGGTAAGGGATACGTAATGAAAAAATTGCATGGCATGATGACTGTCTTGATAACCCCGTTTACGTCAAATGATGAATTCAACGAAAAGGGTTTTCGCGAAAACATCGATTGGTTGATTTCTGAAGGGGTTCATGGACTGATTTCAACAGGAAGTACGAGCGAGTTTGCGAGTTTGAGTGACCAGGAACTCAAACAGGTCATTCGAGTGACCGTTGAACAGGCCTCCCGCCGGGTCCCCGTGATGGCAGGAACGGCTGCGAATTCCACGAAGAAAACGATTGAGCTCACCCAGTATGCTCAATCAGTTGGCGCTGATGCGGCGCTCATTGTGTCCCCTTTTTACGGGCTCCCTTCGCAGGAAGAACTCTTTGAGCATTACAAAAGCGTCTCCCAAAATGTCGATATCCAAATCATGCTTTACAATAATCCATGGTTTTCCGGTGTGGACATGACCCCGGAAACCATCGCCGCCTTAGCAGAATTTTCCAATATTCAATATGTCAAAGAGAGCTCAGCCGACATGCGTCGCGTGCATGAAATCCAGCATCTTTGTGGCGATAACCTTGAAGTATGGTGCGGCTGGGACGATTTGGCTTTGGAGTGCTTTCTTATGGGTTGTCCTGGTTGGGTCTGTCCCACTTCAAATTTTTTGCCCAGAATCTGTGCTGAGCTCTTTGAGCGTGCCGAAGAAACAAAATACAAAGAAGCCCGGGAAATCTATTTCAGACTTCTCCCCTTTTTACAGTACTTAGAATCCGGGCAGCTTGTCGCCAAGGCCAAAGAGGCCCTGAACATGATCGGGAAGACGGGCGGGGTCCCCCGGCGGCCTTTCCTTCCGCTGACTTCAGAACAGAAAGCAGAGCTCAAGACGATGCTTGAATCCATTGGGGCTATTTGATTTTCTTTGCCGGTTCCGGTACCATAACCCAAGTCATAAAAAAACGCGACAACAGGCATGAAGAAACCAGGTCACCCATTCGACACTCATTTCTAATCACGAGGAGGTTGTCCCAACATCATTGGATTACATTGTAAGTGCTTTTTGTCATTTTCCCCGAGACTCTTCTTAACCAAAGGAGGCATGAGATGAAGCGAGTCAAAATGCTTTTCATGGTCTGTGCAACAATCGGACTGTTGTTTTGCGCGTCACAGGGCCTTGCCAAGACGATACTCGTCTATGGCACCACCGAACGGGTTACCGACATGGATCCTGCAAATGCCTACGATTTCCATACCTGGGAAATTTTCTACAACACCTACCAAGGACTGATGGGGTATCCTGCCGGAAAGACGGAACTGACACCCAACCTGGCTGAATCCTATGAAATTGTGGATGACGGCAAAGGCTATGTCTTTACCTTAAAAAAGGGCATCAAGTTCTCCGACGGCTCTCCCTTCACCGCCGAGGCCGTGAAATGGTCCATGGACCGGGTCATGCGGATCAAAGGCGATCCCTCCTGGCTGGTCACCGACTTTGTCGAGAGCGTGGAAGTGCTCGACGAGACCCATGTCAAGTTCAACCTGAAAAACCCCTGCGCCTATTTCCCGTCATTGGTGGCCACCGCGCCCTACTTTCCGGTTAATCCAAACATCTATCCGCCGGACGAGATCGTCACCAATCCCGGTGAACTCAAGGGCGGCAAGCTGGTGGGGCTCGGTGCCTACCGGACGGTTTCCTTCAAGCGGGACCAGGAAGTGATCCTTGAGCCCAATCCCCATTTTTACGGCGAGAAACCAAAGAACGATATGGTCGTCATCCGTTACTTCGCCGACGCCACCACCATGCGCCTGGCCCTGGAAAAGGGTGAGATCGACTTTGCTTTCAAGTCCTTCAACCCATCTGACATCGACGACCTCCAAAACATGGACAAGATCAAGACCATTGTAGGCCAGGGACCCTACATCCGGTATCTGTGCTTTCAGAACAACACCCCGCCCTTTGACAACCGGATTGTGCGGCAAGGTGTGGCCGCGGCCATCAACCGGCCCGAGATCATTCAGAAGGTCTTTTTGGGACAGAATGAACCCCTGTACTCCATGGTCCCCAGGGGGATGTGGACCCATCAGGACAGCTTCAAGCAAACCCTCGGCGACGGGAACATCGACAAGTCCAGGGAACTGCTGGGCAAGGCCGGGTTCGACGAAAACAACAAACTGGAATTTGAATTCTGGTATACCACCAGCCATTACGGTGACACTGAAGTCGATCTGGCCGCAGTCCTTGAATCCCAGTTCGAGGCGACCGGGGTCATGGATGTCAACGTCAAGTCTGCCGAGTGGGCCACCTATAAAGAAAACTGGGGCAATCAACTCATGCCGGTGTACCTGCTCGGATGGTATCCTGACTATATCGATCCGGACAATTATACATCTGCTTTTGCCGGGACCGCCGGTTCACGTGGCAACGGGATCTATTTTTCGGATCCTACCTGGGATCTCGCTTTTGTCGAAGCCCAGAAAAATCCCGATAAAGAGGCACGGGCGGCCATCTATAATGTGATCCAGAAGGCCTGGACCTATGAAGTGCCCACCGCACCCATCTTTCAAGGAACATTGTATCTTTTCAGCCAGACTGATGTAGACGGCATTAAGATCGCACCAACCCTGCAGCTCATGTATGGACCCATCCATAAGCAATAAGGCCTGGAACGGGGATTTGCCCGTACGGGCAAATCCCCGTGGAATGATTTGAAAATGAACGAGTTCGCTTTGAAAACCGATGAAAAAATTTATCAAATACATCATAGCCCGGACTCTTCTCACCATACCCATGCTCTTTATCCTGCTCTCCATCGTGTTTGTGGTGATACGGGTCATGCCTGGGGATCCTGTTGCCGCCATGCTCGGAGGGCATGCGCCCCAGAAGGTGATCGATGAAAAACGGGAAGAACTCGGCCTCAATCAACCGCTGATCGTTCAGTACGGAAACTATCTGCTTCAAATCGTTCGTCTCGATCTTGGCGAATCCATGATCTTCAAGCAACGGGTGATCGACGCCATCAGTGACAAGTTTCCGGCCACGATCGAACTTTCCTTCTTCGGCATGCTGGTGACGCTCCTCATTGGAATTCCCCTGGGTGTGTATGCGGCTGATAAGCGAAGGACAAGCCGGGATTACGGAATACGACTGTATGGAATCGTGATTTACTGCATTCCTGTCTACTGGATGGGCTTGATGCTCCAAATGATATTCGGCATTTGGCTCGACATTTTTCCCGTTGCCGGGCGAACGGGTGCGCGGGTCTTCGTCTCCATGTTCGAGCAAACCGGGTTTTATATTATCGATACCATACTGGCCAATGATTTCAATGCCCTGTGGGATGTGGCCATGCATCTGGTGCTTCCCTCTATGGCCCTGGGCATGATGCTCTCGGGTATTTTCATTCGCCTGACCCGGGCCAACATGCTGGATGTTTTGAAGTCGGACTACATCCTGGCAGCAGAGGCCCGGGGGATTCCACACCGTGCGGTTGTTTACAAGCACGCCCTTTTGAATGCATTTGTGCCCATCCTGACCATGATGGGACTACAGGTTGCCCTGCTGATGGCCGGCGCTGTATTGACCGAAACGACCTTTTCCTGGCCGGGTATCGGCCGTCTGCTTCTCGAACGGATCTACCTGCGTGATTATCCAACCATCCAAGGTGTTATTGTGATCTTTGCCCTGCTCGTGGCCTTTGTTTCCTTGCTGGTTGACATTATCTACGCCCTGATAGATCCGAGGGTACGCTACTGATTTTCTCGCTCGGAGCAGATTTTCATACGAGTCCCAGTGATATCCTGTTTGAAGCGCCTTTGAGGGAGGCTATGTGAAGTATTTACCGACAAGCGGATTGGCAGCCCTGGTGAGACGTGTGTCTCTCATGGACAAAAAGTACGGTGTGGAGTGGTGGATCCTGGTCGCCGGCGCCATCATCATCCTGGGGGTCATCATCATGGCCGTATTCGCCCCCCAGCTGGCACCCTATGATCCACATAATCAAAACACCGGACCCCAACTGGCACCACCCAGTTCCTCACACTGGTTCGGCACGGACAATCTTCAGCGGGACGTTTTTTCCCGGATCATCTTCGGCTCGCGAACCATCCTCGGAGTGGCGATTCTCGCCGCGCTCATTTCCTCCATCACCGGCATCACCATGGGTCTCATTTCCGGATATAGCGGAGGAATCTTCGATAAGATCCTGTCTTTGATCATGGACTCAGTCTATTCCTTTCCCGGGCTCATCCTGGCCATCGCCTTTGCCGCCATGCTCGGACCAGGAATCTCCAGTATCACCATCGCCGTGGCAGTCATCTATATTCCCACATATTTCCGGCTGGTTCGGGGACAGACCCTGACTGTCAAGGAGGAACTTTATGTCGAAGCCGCCAGGGCCATCGGGACGCCGAGCTTAACAATTCTCTGGAAATACATCTACCCCAATGTGATTGCCACCACTGCCGTGGTCTTCACCATGAATGTGGGAGATGCCGTCATGATAGAGGCCGGTTTGACCTATCTGGGTCTCGGACTCCCACCAAGCGTCGTCGACTGGGGGATGGATCTGGCCATGGGCAAAAAATTTCTTCCCTCCGGCCAGTGGTGGATGATCACCTTTCCCGGGGCAATGATTTCCTTGCTGGCCGTTGGTTTCACCATGCTGGGTGAAGGCTTGGCCGAGATCCTCAACCCCCGCCTGCTGGAGCGATAAGATACTCATGAATATTCTTGAAATCGAACATCTGGATGTCCATTTTCCCATTCATATCGGCACGGTCCGCGCAGTGGAAGACGTGAGCCTGTCCCTGCAACACGGCGAGGTCATGGGACTGGTGGGAGAATCAGGCTGCGGCAAATCTACCCTCGGGTTTTCTATCCTCAAACTTCTGCGATCCCCCGGGCATATCGCCGGTGGGGCCATCCACTATCACGGCCGGGACATTGCAAGCATGAAGCAGCGTGAGCTTCTGAATTTGAGGGGAAAAAAGATTTCCATGATTTTTCAGGATCCCCTGACCTCCCTCAACCCCCTTTTTCGGGTGGAAGACCATTTTGTGGAGACGATCCAGACCCACGAAAAGGGGATTTCCAGGAAAAAGGCCAGGGCCAGGGCCGAAGAGATGCTTGTGAATCTCGGCATTTCGCCGGAACGATTGAGTGAGTACCCGCACCAGATGTCCGGGGGGATGCGCCAGCGGATCATGATCGGTATCTCCCTGATCCTCAATCCCGACCTGCTCATCGCAGACGAGCCCACCACCTCCCTGGATGTGATTGTGGAGGCCCAGTTTCTCGACCTCCTCAATGAGCTGCGTCGCAAATACAATTTGACGATCCTGCTCATTTCCCACAACCTGGGGATTGTTGCCCAGATGGCAGATCGGGTCACGGTGATGTACGGTGGCCGGATCGCCGAAAGCGGACCCGCGGAAACAGTGTTCACCAATCCAGCTCATCCCTATACACAGGGGCTCCTGGCGTCCATTCCCAACATTCAGCTGGACCAACCCGAGATTCAGACCATGCCGGGGGCTCCGCCTGATTTGGTGAATCCCCCCCCTGGCTGCGTCCTGCATCCCCGATGTCCGCAGGTGATGGAAAAATGCAAGCGGGAAAGGCCAGTTTTTACTGAAAACAACGGACGGAGGGTGTCATGCTGGCTCTACACCTGAACACATGAAATGTGTTTTGGCACACACATCCAAGACAACACTCACCACAATTCACAATGACATAATCCGTGACGGGGTTTGATGTGCTTATCGAAGCAAACCACTTGAAGAAATATTTCCCGGTCGACAAGGGAATTCTGACCCAGCTCTTTAGCAAAAACCAGCGGGTGGTCCATGCAGTGGACGACGTCTCCTTCTCCATCAGGGAAGGCGAGGTCCTTGGCCTGGCCGGAGAGAGCGGATGCGGCAAAACCACGGCGGGCAGACTGGTTCTGAGGCTTTTGGAACCGACCGCCGGCAGCATTTCCTATAGGGGTCAGTCCATACTCGCCAAGAAGAAGAAAGAAATGCGGCAGCTTCGTGCCAAAATGCAGATCATCTTTCAAGACCCTTTTGCATCTCTCAGTCCGCGTATGAGCATCGGCGACAGCATCGCACATCCTCTCAAAATCCACACCCAGCAGCCCTCCAGTGAAATTCGGGACAAGACCCACGAAATCATGGAAAAGGTCGGTCTTGCCCCGCCCACCTTTTTCAGTAGGAAATATCCCCACCAGATTTCAGGGGGGCAACGCCAGCGGGTGGTCATTGCCAGGGCCCTCATCACAAATCCCGATTTCGTGGTGGCCGACGAGCCGCTTGCCATGGCGGACGTATCGGTGAGCGCCATGATACTCGAGTTGATGGCCAAATTGAAAGATGAATTCAAGCTGACCTACCTCTTCATCACCCATGATCTGGCCACCTGCAAATACATCTGCGATCGTATCGCCATCATGTACCTGGGGCAACTCCTCGAAATCGGTCCCCTGAATGATGTATTCGGACACCCGGTGCATCCCTATACCAAAGCCCTGCTCGGCGCTGTTCCTGTCCCTGACCCGCGGCATCGGCGTACCCATCCCATTCCCAAAGGCGAAATACCAAGCGCGGTGGACCCTCCCTCAGGCTGCCGTTTTCATCCCCGCTGCCCCAATGCCCGACCCGCCTGTAAGCATGAGAAACCGGGCCTGCTTCAAGTTGAAAAAGAGCATTGGGTCGCCTGCTCCCCGGCACTTGGCCTGGGGACCTGAAGTCCGGTTTGTTGCATTTTAACCACAGCGAAATATCGACGACTTGCACAAATTCTCGACTCGAACCTAGGAAGAATGTATGCTAGAAGCGCAAACATATCGGATGCGGCGTAGGCGACTGAAAGAACAATTAGACTCCGGAGTGGTCCTCTTCCTGGGCAACACCGAGTCCCCCGTTAACTATCCGGCCAATCCTTATCCCTTTCGCCAGGACAGCACCTTTTTGTATTTCTGGGGCTTGGATATTGCGAATGCCGCCGCCCTCATCGATCTCGACGAGAACCTGGAACTCATGTTTCTCCCCGATCCCGGACCAGATGAGATCATCTGGTCCGGACCAGGTCCAACCCCGGATTCCCTTGCCGCAAGCAGCGGCGCCAGGCCTGCCGGTTCATTCGAACAACTGCACTCCCTGATGGACCGGGCCATGCGGCAAAACCGCAGGGTTCACTTTCTCCCGCAGTACCGTCCCGAGAATATCCTGCGTATCGCTTCACTGCTGAATATTTCTTGGGAGCAGATCAATGAAAAGGCGTCCCTT
>JAABUD010000016.1 GCA_011389555.1 Desulfotignum sp.
ATCCTACATTTTGGAGTTGAAAAAATTTGCCAAAGGATATAATGTCGCTATAAAGTAGATATGTGCAGGCAGTCATTGAATATGCAGTGATAATCGTACAAAGCAGGCACAAGATTTTTTGGGTTTATATGAAAGCCGTCAGCTTTCAACTAAAAGCTAACACCTAACAGCTAAAATCTAACAGCTTTCATATTTTGTTGTGCCCGCCAGGACATGGGTGTTATTCTAAATTAGGACTATATATGGCTGATAAAGGTAAAACAGATACCATTCTGGAATCTTCAGACAAAAAGTCTGCTCCACAGGCCAGGGTGAAATTTGAAGTTTACGGGGAAGAAATGATTGAAAAAGAAGTGAAATCCTCGGGCAACAGCGGCAGGATTTATCTTCCGCCCAACTGGGTTGGTCACACAGTAAAAATCATAAAAGTTGAATAACAGGGAGGGTTCTGTGGAAGAACTTATCATCAGAGAAATCCGCCTGGAAGATGCCCAGGCAATAGAAGATATACGGGCCGCCATTTCCCAGCAAGATGCCAATGTTGATTTTTCGAAACTGGTGAAGCAGCATGTCTCCGATGGGAATGGTACAACCAGTTTGGTGGCGGAAGTAAATAATAAAGTGGTGGGGTATATGATTTCCACTACCCTGTATGCAGGATTCGGCATTCGCAAAAGTGCATGGATAATGGCCATTGGCGTTCACCCCGATTATATGGGCCAGGGACTGGGTCTGAAACTTGCCAACCGGATCTGTGATATCTACAAGGAAAAAGGCGTAAAATCCATCTATTCATCGGTGATGTGGGATTCCATTGATGTATTGTCCTTTTTCAAGAAACTCGGATTTAAACGCAGTGAATTTATCAACCTGAAAAAGGATCTGTGATATACAAGGCTATATTCCCAGATAGGCTTTTTTCACATCTTCATTGCTGAGCAGATTTGCGCCGGTATCTGTCATGGTGATTTTGCCGGTTTCCATGACATACCCCCGGTGGGCCGCTTTCAGGGCCAGGTTGGCATTCTGCTCCACAATAAAAATAGTGGTTTTGTTTTCCTGGTTGATTTTTCCGATAATCTTGAAGATCTGTTTTACAACAATGGGGGCCAGTCCCAGGGAGGGCTCATCCAGCAGCAGCACCTTGGGCCGGGACATGAGTGCCCGGGATATGGCCAGCATCTGCTGCTCCCCGCCGCTTAAGGTGCCTCCAGCCTGGTTTTTCCGGTTGGCCAGGATGGGGAACAACGCATACACATAGTCCAGATCCTGTTTGATCTTTTCCGTGTCATTGCGCAAAAATGCCCCCATATCCAGGTTTTCTGCCACCGTGAGGTAGGGAAATATTCTTCTGCCTTCCGGCACCTGGCAGATGCCTTTTTTCACGATCTCATCCGGGGGCATATAGGTGATGTCTTCTCCGTTGAATTCAATACTGCCTTTTTTGGCCGGCACGATGCCGCAGGTGGTCATCAGGGTGGTGGATTTGCCGGCCCCGTTGGCACCGATAAGAGAAATAACCTCTCCTTCTTCCACTGCAATGTCAATTCCCTTGAGGGCATGTATATTTCCGTAATAGGTGTGTACGTCGGTGAGTTTAAGCATCGTCTGAGTCTTCTCCCAGGTAGGCTTTGATAACATCGGAATTGGCTTTGATATCCTCAGGTGTGCCTTCTGCAATTTTTTTGCCGTAATCCACCACATGAATAACATCGGAAAGGCTCATGACCAGCTTCATGTCATGTTCTATGAGCAGAATGGTAAGATCTTCATTATCCCGCAGCCAGAGGATCAGATCGTCCAGCTCTTTGGTTTCCTGGGGGTTCATGCCGGCGGCAGGTTCATCCAGCAACAGTAAAAAAGGATCCGTCGCCAGAGCCCTGGCAATCTCCAGACGGCGCTGGGCCCCGTAGGGCAGGTTGACTGCCATGTCGTTCACATATTGTTCCAGGCCGATCTTTTCCAGAATTTCATAACTGTCTGTAACGGCTTTTTTTTCTTCATTTTTCTGGCTGGGGGGCTGCAGCATGGCCTTGATGATGCCCGAGGAGAGCCTGCAGTGACGGCCGATCATGACATTTTCCAGTACTGTCATGCCGTGGAACAGCCGGATATTCTGAAAGGTTCTGGCAATGCCCCGTTCTGTGACATAATTGGGTTTAAGTCCCCGAAGACTCTGGACCTCTTTGCCGGGCGGAGCAATTTCCACCGATCCCTGTGTGGGTTCGTAAATACCGGTGATGCAGTTGAAAAACGTGGTTTTTCCGGCGCCGTTGGGACCGATGAGAGCCGCAATCTGCCCTTTTTCAACGGCGATGCTCACATCATCCAGGGCCTTGAGACCCCCGAAGTTCATGGTGAGATTTTTCACATTAAGTATGGGTTTGTTCATGGATGGTTTTTTCCTGGACGTTGAATGTATACACTTTGCGGACACTTTTAATGAGTCCATCCGGCTTGAATACCATGACAATGACCTGAAGTGCCCCGAAGACCAGCATCCGGTATTCCGATACAGCCCGCAGGTATTCCGGTAAAAGTATCAGCACCAGGGCCCCGGCAATGACGCCTATGGCTGACCCCATGCCTCCGATGACCACCACGCACAAAATGGTGATGGATTCCCAGATGGTAAAGGACATGGGGTTGATATACGATGTTTTGGCAGCAAACACCACCCCGCCCATGGCAGCCCAGGTGGCCCCCAGGGCAAATGCTGTGAGTTTGGTTTTAAACTTGTCAATACCCATGGCCTGGCAAGCGATCTCATCATCTCTCAGCGCAATCCAGGCCCTGCCGATTTTGGAGTTCTCCAGACGGTTGACAAAGAAAATGGTCATGAGCACCAGGCCTATTACAATAAAATAGATATATACCATGGTATCATGCTGGTCGAAATAGTGCCCGAAGAAGGTGGGCGGCGGAATATCTCCAATACCCCGGGGACCGTTGGAAAAATCATCCCAGTTTTCCAGTACAATCCGGATGATCTCCCCGAATCCTAAGGTCACAATGGCCAGGTAGTCTCCCCTCAGCCGCAGTACCGGATATCCCAGGAGGACCCCGAAAAGAGTTCCCAGAAGAGCGGACATGGGCAGCACCACCCAGAAACTGAGCCCGAAATGCAGATTCAGCAGGGCATAGGCATAGGCACCCACCGCATAAAACGCCACATACCCCAGGTCCAGCAGGCCCGCCAGCCCCACCACGATATTGAGTCCCAGTCCCAGCATCACATACACCAGGGCCGATATCATGATGGAGGTATGGTACATGGGAAACACAAAGGGGTAGGCGATGAAAAAAGCGGCCAACACCCCCAGAAAGGGCCTGCGGAACCGGTCGTTCTGCAGCAGTCTGTGCACCAGGGGAATGTCATCTGCAACGTCTTTTTTTTTCTGGGCCTCATTGCGCTGTAAAAAATAGTTCCAGACCATGGAGGCAAAAAACGTCACAATTCCCACCCATAAAAGGTTTGCCCATCTGAAATCAATGGTATGCTGGATGGTGTTGACTTTTATGACCATGATGGGAAAGGTCAGTATCATGAACCAGAAGGCAATGATCAAAGATTGTTTGATTTGGTTTTTAATCGCCATAATAATATACCCTAAACTCCAGGTTACACTTTCTGGGCATCGTGTCTGCCCAGGATGCCGGATGGACG
Organism: Desulfotignum sp.; assembly: GCA_011389555.1. Classification (GTDB taxonomy): domain Bacteria; phylum Desulfobacterota; class Desulfobacteria; order Desulfobacterales; family Desulfobacteraceae; genus Desulfotignum. The sequence goes on from JAABUD010000016.1 coordinate 3,668, forward strand.
GAAAATCAGAATGATCACCAGGATGGTAAAGGCAAACACATCTTCGTACTCGCTATAGAAATATCCGGTAAAATAGCTTTCGGAAATGCCCAGCACCAGTGATCCCAGCACCGCACCCGGAATAGATCCGATCCCGCCTAAAACCGCTGCGATAAATGCTTTAAGTCCGGCCAGAAAACCGATGAAAAAATTGATCTGTCCCACATGGCAGGCGATGAGCACCCCGCCGATGGCAGCGGTGGCAGAGCCCACCACAAAGGTGGCGGAAATGACATTGTTGACATTGATGCCCAAAAGGGCGGACATGACCTTGTCCTGGGCCGTGGCCCGCATGGCTTTGCCGATGCGGGTGAACTTGATGAGCAGCCCCAGCAGAACCATGACGGTCACCGTGGTGACGATGATGGTAATTTCCACCGATGTGATGATATGGGCAAAGGGTTCCCAGAACTTGAAATCAGGTATCAGACTTCTAAACGGCAGATATTCCGGGGTCTGGGCCAGCATAACATAGTTCTGGAGAAACAGGCTCATGCCGATGGCAGATATCAGGGCCGACAGCCTGGGAGCGTTCCGCAACGGTTTGTAAGCGATTTTTTCCACGGTAAACCCGTAGGCACAGGAATACACAATGGCAAACACAAATGCCAGGATGACGATTACAGCAGTATTCCAGCCCCACATCCCCAAAACGCTTGCAACGATAAGGGCGGTCATGGCCCCGATCATATAGATCTCACCATGGGCAAAATTGATCAGCTGAATGATGCCGTACACCATGGTATATCCCAGGGCGATCAGGGCGTAAATGCTCCCCCTGGTCAGGCCCCCCAGAAACAGTTCAAAAAAATACATGGGGTCGATGATAAGCTCGCGGATGGCAAAAAAACCGATGATGCCGGCCACAGCCACACCCAATAATATATTAATCCAACGCATGGTAATTAATCCTGATCTTTGGTAAATTTTGGCAAAACCGCTGTGTACAAAAACAGGAGCGCAGATCCATCATGGATTACGCCCCTGTTTTTACATGCATCAGGTGTTAATTAACCTGCTGGTATTTTCCATCAATAACCTTGTATACGGAGAAACCTGCACCGACAACGTCCCCTTTTTCATCAAACCCGATGGGGCCTAAAGGAGAGTCCACCGTGATGTCGAACATGGCGGCCCGCATGGGCTCATAGTCCAGTGATCCCGCTTTTTCAGCAGCAGCAGCCAGGGCCTGGAGGCAGGCATATCCGTTAAAGAAAAAAGTACCGGGATCTTCACCGAATTTTTTCTGGTGTTTGGCAGATAATTCCTGGTACAAAGGGTTGCTGGAAGTGTCGTTGGGACCTGTGGCATAGACACCTTCCGCATATTTACCGGCCAGGTTGGTAAAATTGTCACCAATTATGCCGTCAGCCCCGAAGAAAGTGGTGTCCACTCTTTTCTTTTTGAGCATCTGGACGATTTTAGAGGCATCTGAGTGATATCCGCCCCACATGGTAACTTCGGCATCGGACCGTTTGATTTTCTGAACAATGGCGGAATAGTCCACAGCACCGGTGGTCACCCCCTCAAACAGAACGATTTCCACCCCGCCCATTTTTTCAAAATTTTGTCTGACAAGTTCCATCTGGCCTTTGCCGTAATCGCCTTTGTCATGGATCAGGGCTACTTTTTTGGCTTTGATCTCATTTTTCACAAAATCGGTCATCAAAATGGCCTGGGCACCGTCATTGGCAATGGTTCTGAAAAAATTGGGATGTTCACCCGTAAAGGTCAGGGCATCACTGGTGGAGGCAGGAGAGGCAATCAAAAGATTGGCATCCTTGTAAATTTTGTTGGCAGCGATGGTGGCACCGGAGCAGACATGGCCGATGATCATCTGGGCACCGTCAGATACCAGTTTGGTGGCGATGTTTACGGCAACTTCGGGCTTGCACACATCATCGCCCACCAGCAATTCGATTTTTTTGCCCAAAATGCCGCCTTTGGCATTGAGATCATCCACAGCTATTTCAACGCCTCTGAGGGCTGAAATACCATAGGGTGCCAGATCACCGGAGATAACCCCGGCACTGGCCACTTTGACTGTATCGGCGGCAAAGCCGGGTGCTGCAAATACAATCATGGAAAATACCGCAACTCCTACTACCTTGAATAATGATTTCATGCTCTACTCCCTTTGTTTAGGTTGAATTTTGGGTACATCATACCTACAATTTTAATTGTAAATTGGCCAACTATAAAAAGATGGGTGTTTTTAGTCAAGCAAAAAGTAATATCCGCTGTGTCATGTCTTGGCAATTTTTTCAAAATGGCAGGTGAAGTGGCGCAGAAACGGTGCCTGGTAAATAATCTTATACCCGGGAATATCCTGCCTGTTTTCCCACACCTCTTTGATCACTTCAATGAGGTAATCAAAATGGCTCTGGGTATAGACCCGCCTGGGAAATGCCAGGCGCACCAGTTCCAGGGGGGATGCTGTCTCATTTCCGTTTTCATCAAATGCCCCGAACATCACAGATCCCAGTTCCACACCCCTTACACCCCCTTGTGTATACAGGGCATTGACAATACCGATACCCGGATATTGGAGAGAGGGAATATGGGGCAGCATTTTTTTTGCATCAAGGAACACGGCATGCCCGCCTGCCGGCCGGACAATGGGAACCCCGATGCCAATGAGGCTTTTGCTCAGATACTGGACAGTGGCATGGCGGTAGACCTGGTAGTCGTATTCCAGGGCCTCTTTCAGGCCCACGGCAATGGCTTCCAGATCCCGGCCGGCAAGCCCCCCATAGGTGGGAAATCCTTCCCTGATAATCAGCAGGGTACGGAATTTTTCAGCCCAGTCATCGTTGTTGCAGATGAGAAAACCCCCGATATTGGCCAGGCCGTCTTTTTTACAGCTCATGGTGGCACCGTCGGCACAGGAAAAAATTTTTCTGGCAATCTCCAGCAGGGATTTGTTTTCATAGCCTGGTTCCCGGTGTTTTATGAAATAGGCATTTTCCGCAAATCTGCAGGCATCTATGACCAGGGGTATCCCGTGTTTGCGCAGCACTGATTTGACGTCCCGGATATTTTTCAAAGAAACCGGCTGTCCCCCACCGGTGTTGTTGGTGACCGTGATCATGGCAAAGGGAATGTTTTCTCTGCCGTTGGCGGCAATACACTGTTCAAGCTTTTCAATGTCCATGTTCCCCTTGAAGGGGGAGGTGTCTGCTGTGTCTGTGCCTTCCGGACACAAAAGATTTATTGCCACCCCGCCCACATATTCAATATTGGCCCGGGTGGTGTCAAAGTGGGAGTTGTTGGGGATGACATCGCCTTTGCGGATAAGGGTCTGGGCGAGGATGGCTTCTGCGGCCCGACCCTGGTGGGTGGGAAACACATGCCTGATGCCGGTGATATCCTTGACAGTGTCTTCGAAATGCTTCCAGGAACGGCTGCCGGCATAGGATTCATCCCCCATCATCATGGCGGCCCACTGCCGGGTGGACATGGCACCGGTGCCGGAATCAGTCAGCAGATCGATGCAGCAGTCTTCGGCATCCAGTAAGAATACATTCTGGTGTGCATCTGCCAGGGCGTGTATGCGCTGTTCTTTGGAAATGATGTGGATGGGTTCCGTGGTCTTGATGCGGAAAGGTTCTATAATCGTTTTCATGGGTATCTCCGGAAAATGGTTTTGCCGTTGGTCAATATGTACCGTCTGTTTCTTTTACCTCGGTTACACAATTATCATCATATAAACAGCCATGCCCTGCCGGGCACAACAAATCATAAAAGCTGTTAGCTGTTAGCTGATGGCTGACGGCTTTCATATAAAAGTGAATGGGTGGCATGTCAAAGGTTTTGCAGCGCTTTTTCCATGCGCTGCAGTCCTTTGTCCAGGATGACGGCAGGGCATCCGAAATTGAGCCGGACAAAATCGGGGGCACCGAAAAATTTGCCGTCAGACAGCCCGACCCCTGCCTGTTCAAAAAAGCCCACCGGGTCTGTAAGTCCGGTTTCAGTGATATCGATCCATGCCAGAAAGGTTGCCTGGATGGGATCAAGTCTGCAGCCGGGCATCTGGCTGACTTTTTCCATCACCGTGTCTCTGTTTTGCCGCAGATAGGCGATCAATTGTGCCAACCAGTCGTCGCAGGATGCATAGGCTGCTTTTGCCGCAGCCAATCCCATGAGGTTCACGCTGGGCAGGGTGCCTTTGCATGCTGCCTTGAACCGGTTGCGTAGATCCGGATCTGAAATCACG